>JBGUVV010000129.1:0-3278 GCA_045220525.1 Kiritimatiellia bacterium | reverse complement strand
CCGCCGGCGTACCACGGCCCGCCGGATTCGGAGTAGATCTTGAGCCCGTGTTCATGCGCCCATTCGCGCATGGTGGCGTAGAAAGTGTCCTTGATCGTCCGCCACGTCACGCCCTTCCTGGCGTTTCCCTCGTAGCTGACGGAATAGACGTGCGTAAACGTCGTGCCGACGAGTTCCGGAACGCGCTTTAGAATCGGGCCGAGCACGGCGTCAAGGTGCTCGGCTACCGACTCCCGGCTCGTCACGTCGCATTCGCGCTCCCTGCCGTCGACGAACCGTGTCATGCTGCCGCCGGACGCGGCGCAGTTCATGGTGAACTCCAGTCCAAGCCGCGCACATTCGCGGATGCAGAACTCGACTAGGTCGTACCATTCCGGCGAGCCCCAGGCAATTTCCGCCTTCGGTATGATAACATGATCCTCGTCATCCCAATAGCCGCGCGTGTCGAGCATTAGCACTCCGCCGAAGCCAAGGCGTTTCATCGCCTCCAAGTCGGCGGTGATCGTCTCCTTGTCGGCGAGTCCATTCTGCCAGAGGTAGTAGGCCCACGGCTTCGCAGAATCCGGCGGCGCAGCAAAATCATCCCACAAGCTTGCCGCATCGGCGGCAAAAGCCACCGTGCAACAAAATGCCAAAAGTAATAGCCTTTTGAAATTGCGCGTCATTTTATAGCTCTTCTTCGGTCATGACGCGGTTATGATAGCAAATACCTGCTACGGAAGGCAATGCCAAATTTTGACGCGCTTGCGCTTTTTGACAAAACGATTCGTCAGCGTGTCAACAGGTGCGCCATGTATATCGGAAGGTAGTCGATGCCGTTCTCGCAAAAATACCGTTCCGAAGTGACAACATAGCTACGCCCAATATGCCGCGAATACGCCGCTATGAAACGATCTAGCGACACGTGCTCGCGACAACGCGAACTCTTGACTTCTACCGGGCATATCTTTATGCCACGACGAAACAGGAAGTCTACCTCCTTCGTTCGTTCTGGACGCAGCCTGTCCTTGACCGAGTGAAATAGAAGGTCGACTCCCTGGGCAGTCAACGTCTGCGCAACCGAATTCTCAAAGAACATGCCCTCGTTGATGCCAAGGTTGTCGTAAAGGACTCCCCTTAGGAGGCGCCCGTCTGTGTCGCCTGATCCTGCCATTGCCTGCGTCAGCAGCAATCCGGTGTCAAGCGAATAGCACTTGAACAACGTGCTTTCCAAACTCATCTCCAAACCAACGTCAGGACTTGTGGAATTGTATGCGATGTTCGCAATCATCGCATCAGCCAGCCACAGAAATGCGTTCTCATAGCGGCGCATCCTTGCATTGGCGGACAAATCCGACAGGTGAAACTTTTTCTCCCTCGAATTCAACGCCCCAGGAATGTTTTTGAACACCGCCCTTACCTTGGACGCATATCCCTTGGCATATTTGCCGACGTCCTTCATGTATAGCGAGATGATTTCGCGTTTCGCGAACTCCGACGCCTCAAGCTTGCGTTCTGCACCGCCAAGATACGCCGCCACAGACTGTGGCATCCCTCCGACGACCATGTAGATACGAAATAGTTTCATCGCCTTGTCATGCAAGTAATCAGGCAACGCCCTTCGCTCCGCATACGCCTCGCTGATCTTCTCCTTTAACACGCCCTCCCCTAGCGCCTCGAGAAATTCCTCAAAGTCAAGAGGATGCAGCTTCATAGAGTGCTCTTCTGACGGGATGACTATGTCCTCTACGTTTTCCTTTATTCCAAGCAACGAGCCTGTTTCTATGTAGTGGTATTTTCCAAACGCGACAAGCGCCTTGATTGCCTCTCGTGCCGGAGGATACCGCTGCACTTCGTCAAACACAAAACAAGTCCGACCTGGTATTAATCTGACTCCTTGTATGACAGCAAGACGTTCTATGGTATCTGCAATGGACGACTCCTCTTCAAACGCCCGCTTGCTCTCTTTTGACACCTTGTTCTTTAACGAGAAGTCTATGTAAACAAAGGTTTCATATTCGCTTTTTACGAAACGTGTTACCAAGTGAGTCTTGCCGACACGTCTCGCCCCTTCCACCAATAGTGCATACTTATCGGCTAAATGCGTTTTCCAGTCTAACATTAAGCTGTAAAACTTTCTGTTAAAAAAATCTTCCATATCAGCTCCTTTGCATCGATAACGCGCGTAAATATACCATATTCTGCAGAATACGTCAAGCGTGCTGTCACGAAATGGAATGTTCTATATAATGTATTCGTCACGGAATGGCATGTTTATACATATCCATTCGTCACGACTTCGACACGATTCAGGACTGAAACATAGCGGTTACATCTCGACAAATTCAGAAACGAAGTATGAACCCCTCTTCGTCCTTGAAAGCATTGGCATTCTCGAGCTGCCGACGCATCGTTTGGAAGTCCGCCCCCGAGAGCCTGCACCCGAAGTCTCTCAGCCGCGTCATCGCGCTTACAAGGACCTCGGGGTCTCCATTTCTGGAAAGCCGCCGCAGGGCACCTATGTAGTCGGGACGAAACACCGTGGGGACAATGATCTTCGATTGTCCTGCCGCCGTCAGCTCCGCATTCATCATGATGCGGGAAACGCGTCCGTTCCCGTCGGCAAACGGATGCACCTCGCTTGTCACGAAAAGAACGAAGATGGCGCGCGCAAACGGATTCCTCATCGCCCGAGACATGTCGAACGCACGCTTCAAAGTGCCGCGTACCCTGTCAAAAGAAACGAAGTGCGTCTCACCCGCCCTGTTGTCCTTCGTCTTGAAAATCCCGGGGGAGCTTGACGGACGACCAGAGAGGACCACCCTGTGCCTCTCGCGAAGTATGTCCAGGAAATCATCCGCCGTCTTCGCGATACGAGACATCTCCTGCCTGTTCGACACTATGGCGTAGGTGCCGAGAATGTCATGGCTGTCTGCATCTCGCGTAGGAACGACGGCACCAGTCTCCACGATGCGCCGCGCTTCGTCAAGTTCGAATTCCGTCCCCTCGATGTAGTTGGAAAAGTAGCTTTCGAAGAACGCGAAAGTCATGTAAGAGGACTCGGACGTGTTGATATCGCGACAATCAGGGAACTCCGCAGACTCAAGCCTCGCGAGAAGCTTTCCGAAGAGGTCCAGCCGCGCGCTGTCGAACGGCTCGCCTGCGACACGGGCAAGCGCGACCTTTGACTTGAGCACGTCGGCAGGGCGCGTCGAGAGAAGCGCGCCAATCATCTTGTCAAGCCGCGCAAACTCGCGTCCGTGCCCGGTTGCGCCCGCAATGGTCCTCGCCTCGTCGCG
>JBGUVV010000128.1:0-2077 GCA_045220525.1 Kiritimatiellia bacterium | reverse complement strand
CTTGTGCCCGAGCTCGTCCTCGAGCGCGGCGAGCTGCGTGGAAAGCGCGGGCTGCGAAATGTGAAGCCGTTCGGCGGCGCGGGTGATGTTCCCCTCCTCCGCCACGGCGAGAAAATACCTGAGTATCCTTAAGTCCATGGTGCATAATATACCATATTCAGGCATAAGTGTAAATTATGTCAGTTGATAAGAAATCGGTATTTGTTATTTCAGCCGGAACAGGTTATACTATCAGTGTTTTCTTTTTCGACCCAATAGGCCAACTGCAAGGAGAAACTAAATGATGAAAGAACTGGCGATGGCGACTCTGGTCGCGGGCGGTGTCTGCGCGTCTAACGCGGAGACGTGGGATAAGACATTTCCGAAGTCCGACAAGGTGGAGCATACCAAGGTGACGTTCAGGAACCGCTTCGGCATCACGCTTGCCGCCGATGTGTATAAACCGGTAGGGTCACGCGTCCCGCGTGACCGCTATCCCGCCATTGCGGTGTCCGGTCCGTTCGGCGCGGTGAAGGAGCAGTCGAGCGGACTATATGCGCAGACGCTAGCGGAGCGGGGCTTTCTGGCCATTGCCTTCGATCCTTCCTTCACGGGTGAGTCGGCCGGGACACCGCGTTACGTAGCTTCGCCTGACATCAACACGGAAGACTTCCAGGCGGCGGTGGACTATTTGATCTCGCGCGACGACGTTGATGCGGACAAGATCGGCATCCTCGGCATCTGCGGATGGGGCGGACTCGCCATCAACGCGGCGGCGGTCGATACGCGCGTCAAGGCGACGGTTGCCTCGACCATGTACGACATGACTCGCGTGACTGCGAACGGATATTTCGACAAGGAGGACAGCTCTGCGGCACGCAAGGCGAAGAAGGAGGCAATGAACGCCCAGCGAATCAAGGACTTCAAATCCGGAACATACGAGCTTGGCGGCGGCGTTCCCGACAAGCTGCCGGATGACGCTCCTCAGTTCGTGAAGGACTACTACGCCTACTACAAGACCCCGCGCGGATATCACCAGCGTTCGCTCAACTCCAATGGCGGCTGGAACAAGACATCCTTTCTCTCGTTCATCAACGCAAAGCTGCTTGTCTACGCGGGCGAGATCGAAAGCGCGGTGATGGTGCTGCATGGCGAAAAGGCGCATAGCCGCTATTTCGGCGAAGATGCCTTCAAGATGCTCAAGGGCGACAACAAGGAACTTGTCATCGTTCCCGGCGCGTCGCATTGCGATCTATATGACGGCGGCGGGAAGGGGGCGATTCCCTTCGACCGCATTGAGGCATTCTACAGGAAGTATCTGAAATGAATGCTTGTATTAGCCGCAAAGAACGCAAAGAACGCAAAGAACACAAAGATCTTTGCGACCTTTGTGATCTTTGCGGCACTAAATTTCAATAGTGAAGCTTAGACTCAAAATCGGGAACTTGGCGATGACGATTGATGAATTCAGAAAGGCGATGGCCGAGGTGGAGTACATTCCCGCTGGGAGTGAACTTCATCAGGCGTTTCACGCATTCTCGCAGGAAGCGCTGAAGATCACGGCGGAGCTGAACGGCGCGTACCATGCGCCGGAGCAAGTGCGTGCGCTCATGTCGCAGTTGACGGCGAGCGAGATCGACGAGTCGTTTGCTCTCTTCCCGCCGTTCCGCACGGACTGTGGCAAAAACACGAAGATCGGGAAGCGCGTCTTCATCAACGCCGGCTGCCAGTTCCAGGACCAGGGCGGCATCACGATTGGCGACGATGTTCTTGTCGGGCCGCAGACGATCATCGCGACATTGAACCACGATCCCGACCCGGAGAAGCGCGGCGGGATGATTCCCAAGCCGGTCAAAATTTGCGACAAGGTCTGGCTGGGTGCACGCGTGACGATATGTCCGGGCGTGACGATCGGCGAAGGCGCGATAGTCGGCGCAGGCGCGGTCGTGACGAAGGACGTGCCGCCGCGCACCGTTGTCGCCGGCGTTCCTGCGAAGGTCATCAAGCAATGTTGATCCTTTGCGTTCTTTGCGGCGAAAAAACAATCACAAACATGAAATGACAAGAAAGGAAAAGAAAATGAACAGAAGGGAATTCG
>JBGUVV010000127.1:0-12910 GCA_045220525.1 Kiritimatiellia bacterium | reverse complement strand
ACGCTCGCCGAGCACGCGAACGCTGTCCTGGAGGCGTACCGCCCGCACAATGCGCTTTCTCGCGCGTCGGAGGGCTTTTCAAGCAAGGACCCGCTCGTCAGGCGCTTTGCGCTCAATGAGCTATTTGAGAAGGATCCCGCCGCGGCGATTGCGAAGGCAAAGACGATGACCGGCGACCCGGCCGAGATCGTTCAGCTGTATCTTGCCAGCCTTGCCTCGTCCATCAAGGACAAGAAGGAGCGGTCGGCCTTCATCGGCGACATCCTTGCCAAGACGACGCACGCTTCCGTAGTCAAGGAGGCCGAGCGGCGCGGCGGATTCCCGTTTTTCCGCAACAACGTCGCCAAGTCGCGGAATCCTGCGAACGACCACGACATGACGCTCGTCAAGGCGGTTCCGCTGCCGACGGAGGGGTGGGCGTTTGCAACCGATCCGAGGCGCAACGGGCATCTTGGCGCGACGCCGTTTCAGGACGCGAGCTTCGACGATGCCTCGTGGAAGCGCATTCGGATTGGCGACTTCTGGGAGAAGCAGGGCTTTGACGGCTATGACGGCATCGCCTGGTACCGTGTCTCGTTCACGTTGCCGGAGAAGCCGGCTGATGCGCAGTCGAGCGAGTTGTGCTTTGACGCCGTTGACGAGGAGGCCTGGGTTTGGCTCAACGGCGTGTATCTCGGCCAGCATGCCGAAGGCTCCTCCGGTTGGGACGTGCCGTTTCGCCTTGGCGCAGACGACGAGCTCAAGTGGGGCTGCGCGAACACTCTTGCCGTGCGCGTCGGGGATTCCAAGGGCGGCGGTGGCATCTGGAAGGGCGTTCGCGTGGAGGCTCTCAAGTGAAGAACTGGATCGTTACGACATTTGGCTGCTGCGCCACCATTGTGGCACTTGCCGGTGATGTTGACGTCACCGGCCCGCAGGTGAACCCCGAAGACCAACGTCGCGGCATCTGGCATTGCACGCTCGCGCCTTTGCCGACGCTGTCGGCGATGGGCTTCAACACGCTTTTGAACCCGGCCTGGAACGGCATCGACATGAAGACGGCGACTGTTGACGAAGCCGCCGTAGCGAACGGGCGCCGCGCAGTCCTCAAGGCGACGCGGGCCCTCGGCTGGGACTATGCCGAGGCGATGAACCGCGTCTACTCTCCGCCGGGCGGCGACTCGTTCTACGAGCGACATCGGCTTGTCGATCCCGAAGGCAAGAAGCGGCGCGGGCTGGACATGTCAGACCCGGAGGCGTTTTCCGTTGTCACTGGCACGGTGGCGAAGATAGCCGCGTCGGTCGGAGAGGGCGAGCTTGACCTCTCAGGCGTCATGCCCTCGAGCGAAGTGCGCGATCACTCGTTCCCGAGCCTGACACCGGCCTACAAGGCGGCCTGGGCGGAGTATTCCGGCGGCAAGATTCTGCCGCGCGGCGCGGACGGCCGCGTGGGACGCGGCTATCCATACATGCCGCAGATGACCGCCACGCGCATTGTCGAGGACGACGACCCGGATCTTGAATACTGGACGTGGTTCTGGAAGAAGGGCGACCGCTGGAACGAATACCAGGACAGCGTCGTCGGCATCTACGAGAAGCGCTTCGGCCGCAAGGTCTTCTCCATGTACGATCCTGCGGTGCGGGTGCCTCCGATCTGGGGTTCGGGAGGAAAAGTATCGCATCTGAACCAGTGGACGTATGTCGTTCCCGAGCCGTTCAACATCTCGTTTATCGCGGCGGAGACGGCGGCGATGGCGCGGGGCTGCTCGGGACAGCGCACTTGCCAGATGATCCAGGCCATCAGCTACCGCAGCTCTCTTGCACCCAAGGGCAGGAAGCCCGAGCTCGGGCCAGAGCCGGAATGGGTTAAGAACGCGCCAAACGCCCCGTACATCTCGACGCCGCCGGACATGGTGCGCGAGGCGATGTGGACGCTCTTCTCCCACAAGATAGACGGCATCTTCTTCCATGGCTGGCAGTCGATTCTCGATCCTGCGCAATACGGAATTGCCCAGGGCGGCAGCAGCTACTACTGCACGAATGCCGAGTTGAAGGATGCAATCTCAAACGTCTTCAACGAGGTAGGCGTGCCTCTCGGGCCGCTCTTCAAGGCGCTCCCCGAGGCCGCTACGCAGGTCGCGTTCGTCGAAAGCGCTTCCTCCGTCCTCTTCGCATGGCGCGGCAGCTGGGGATGGTCAGGGCGCTATGGCAGCGACCTCGGTGCACTTGGCACGCTCGGCAACCTTGCTCCGCGCGTCATCTACGAGGAGGAGCTCAAGCGCGACGGCGTGCCGAAGGGAGTCAAGGTGCTGCTCATGCCGTGCTGCGATCTCCTGACGCGCAGCGCCTACCGTGCCGTCCGGCGTTTCCAGGAGTCCGGGGGCTACGTCATCGGCGACGAGCATCTTGTCCCCGGCGTCCTGCCGGACGGGATGTTCCCCGCCTTCCGCAAGGTCGGCTTGGCCGCCGAGGATACGCCGATGTTCCGCCGCGCCGCGCAGGCGCTCAAGAAGGAGGTCTCGCGTTTCGTGACGCTGGAGGCCGATACCGACAGCGACGACGTGTTCGTGCGCTTGCGGCGTCTGCCGGGCGCAGACTACGCGTTTGTAGTCAACGACCGCCGCGAGAAGGGCGACTACGTCGGACAGTGGGGGCTTGTCTGGGAGAAGGGGGCGCCCAACCGAACTCATGTGACTGTGCGCCGCCAGCATACGGCGGCCGTCTATGACCTCGTGCGTCATGTCGAAGTTCCGTTCACTCATGCGCAGGGAGTGACGCGCGTGCCGCTGGAGTTTGACGTCAATGACGGCCGTGCGCTCATGTTCGTTCCTGAAAAGCTCTCGCCGCTCACCGTCCGGTGGAACTCGCATGGGCTTTCGGTTGTCGCCCGCGAACGCGATGCGATGATTCCGATACGCATCGTCTTTAACGACGGCAAGATGTTCCATGGTTGCGTAAAGGCAGGTATCTGGACGCCGGCGTTTGCGATTCCTCCGACGGCAAGCGCAGTGACTGTTACGAACCTCGCCGATGGCAGCGTCGTCGTAGCTTCGCATGAGAAATGAAGTAATGTAGAAGAAATGTAGTTGATTATGAAACGCGAACGATTGATTATCCTTGATGCGCTTCGTGCAATGGCCGGGCTGACGGTGCCGCTTTTTCACATCTGCGAGAACCTTGGGCGACCTCCTCTTCACTACGAATCGGTCTGCGGGCACGGGTACCTGGCGGTAGAGTTCTTCCTTCTTCTGATGGGATATATGCTGGCCTATGCTTATGACAGCCGATGGAGCTCCGGGATGGGCGTGGGGGAGTTCTTCCGCCGTCGTCTCGTAAGGCTCCATCCGCTCGTCATATCCGGCGTCATCCTCGGCGGTTTAGTCTTCTGCGTTCAGTCCGTCTTCGGTTTCTCGTGGATGTCATGGCTTCAGGGTCTGCCAGCATGGAAGGTAGCGCTGCTGGCGCTGTGGTCGATGACGATGGTGCCCGTCGTCGGCGTCGGGCTCATCAATCCGTTCAACGCATGCTCATGGACTCTTTACTATGAATACGCGGGCAACATCCTCTATGCGCTCGGCTTGCGCAAGCTTGGCAAGCTCGCGCTTGCCGCCTGCGTCGCCGTTTCGTCGCTTTTCTGGCTGTGCTATGTGATGCACGTCAACTTGAACAGCGTCTTTGGGACGCACCTGGACCTCTTCGACAAGGTTGCCGCGAACGCGCAGTGGTCGATCGTCTGCGGATGGGGCGATTCCGCCAAGCATTTCTATGGTGGCTTCGTGCGCCTGGCGCTGCCGCTCTTTCTCGGCATTCTTCTGGCTCGACTTGGCTGGCGTATTCAGCTTAAGAAGGGCGCATTTTCCATTGCGGTAGCAGTCTTTGCGCTGATTCTCTATATGCCGTTCCCCTATGAGCTGGGCGGCGAAGGGCACTACTGGGTCAACGCGCTTTTCGAGTTTCTTGTCGTGACCGTCGTCTTTCCTCTTCTCATTCTCGTAGGCGTCGGCAGCCGTGTCGAATTGCCGTCTCGGATGACGGTGGTAGTGACTTACCTTGCCGAGCTGTCGTATCCACTCTACATGTCGCACTTCATGTTCACGGGCGTCTTCTGGACCTGGGTCAAGAGTCTTGCCGAAACATCGTCCACCGCGTCGATTGTACTGGCGAGCGCGGCGACGTATCTTGCGTTTGTCGCCATTGCCGCGCTGATGATGCAATTCTGGGACCGCCCGATCCAGCGGTTCCTCTCGTCGCGTCCTGCGCACAAGGGGGTTGCTCTCACATGTCTGCTTGCGGCTCTCTTTGCATTCCCTGCTTCTGCGGGAGACGCCGGCTGGACAGGCCGAGAGCGGCACATCGCGGTCGTGAACCCCGTTTGCCGCCCGGCGGACGACCCTGATGCGCTTTCGCTGCGCGGCACATGGACGTTCGTTCCGTGCAAGACTGGCGGATATCGCCAGAGCCAGATGCCGAAGGGCCGCACATGGCATTGGGAGGACGATCCCTCGATCGTGCACGATGTTTCCGTTCCTGGATGCTGGGAGGCGTCTGGCGCGATACCTGGAACGGGCATGAGCAGCCCGTGGACATGCTGGGACAAGTCTCCGCTCCTGATCCACGGCCTCCACGTCGGGGCTGGTTGGTACAAGCGCATGGCGAAGATACCGGCGGCGTGGAAGGGCAAGCGCATCTGGTTCAAGCCGGGCTGGGTCAACAGCGTCGGCTCGTTCTGGGTGAACGGCGAAGCCGTGACGATGGAGTACGACAACTACTGCGGCACGTACAAGTACGATGTCACCGACCTCGTGACGCCTTGCGAGGAGGCGCTTGTCGTCGTCGAGGCGATCAACGACTTCCCTTCGTTCAGAGGCTGCTTCAATTTCGTGAACCGCTGGGGCGGCATACTGCGCGCGCCAGAGTTCGAGGCAACGCCGAAGGACGCCTGGATAGACGACGCATGGGTGCGCGGCGACTTTGACGGGCGCTCCGCGGAGGTGCACGTCGCAGTCGCCGTTGGCGGCGGCGAAGAATTGAAAGTTGAAAGTGTAGAGTGCAGAATGAAGGAGTGGTCGCTGCGCGTTACAGTCGACAGTACGGTTAAGAACTTTGCGTTGGAACCAGATATCGCATCCGCAAACTCTACACTCTCAACTCTACACTTTAAACTTGTTGTTCCGCTTGCGGACTTCCGCCCTTGGTCTCCCGAGCATCCGAACCTCTACACGGCGAAGGTCGAGCTTGTCTCGTCGTCGGGCGAGACCATTCAGGTGCGCTACGAAAGGTTTGGCGTGCGCAAGTTCGAGCGGCGCGGCAGCGAGCTCTTTCTCAACAACCATCCGTTCTTCGTGCGCGGCGCAGGCTGGCACGACATCAACCCGATAGAGGGCGCGGCGCCATGCGACCGCGAGCATTGGCTGAAGGCAGGGCGGCGCGTAAAGGAGGCGGGGTTCAACTACATCCGCCTGCACACGCAGGCGCGTTCGCCGGAGTTCTTTGAGGCGTGCGACGAGCTCGGCCTCATGGTCCAGCCGGAGCTTCCCTACTATACCGACGTTCCGGGCGACCGGCAGAAGTTCGATCCTCTTTGCGACGCAGAGCAGCTTTATCTTGCCTACCGCCGCCATCCGTCCTTCGCGACGTATTCCGGCGGAAACGAGGGCTCGTTCGGCCCGGTTCTCGGCAAGCGCCTCTACGACGAGATCAAGGCACGCGACCCAGACCGTCTCGTCATGGGGCAGGACTGCTATCCAAGCCCGGCGTACAACAAGCCGGGAACGAGCGACTTTGCCGCCGCGCCTACTACCGTCTGGCCTCGTGGCTCTTTCAGAGACGACCGCCCGTTCATAGCCCACGAATACATGAACCTGTCGGTCAAGCTCGACTATCGTCTCGAGGAGAAGTTCACGGGAGTCTGGGTGCCTCCGATTACGCGCAAGTTCCGCGAGGATTTCTTGGCGAAGAGCGGGCTTTCGATGGCGACGGGCGACCGTCTTCAGGAGTCTCAGCACGCATTGCAGGCGGCATGGCGCAAATACGGGATTGAGTCCGCGCGGCTTGATCCCGAGTGCGACGGGTATTCGTTCTGGTCGCTGCAGGACGTCTGCGTCCTGAACAAGGGGACTCCTGCGGCTCAGGCGCTCTTCGACCCGTTCTGGGGCGACAAGCGCGGCGGCGAGACTGCCGCGCAGGTGGCGATCTACAATTCGCCGAGCTGCGTGCTGCTGCGCGACGGAAGCGACCCGGAACGATGGGAGAAGGACTTCCGCAACCTGCGCGGCTGGCACAACCTTTTCGCGGACTCGATGGCCACGAACCGCGTGCGGCAGGCAGGCGAGACCCTGCGCGCGCGCTTCTACTTCGCGCATTACGGAGCGTCCGACCTTCAGGGGGCGATGCTTGCATGGCGTCTCACGTCGGCAGACGGGCGCGTTCTCGCGTCTGGCGAGAAGGACATCGGCTCACAGCCGGTAGGCGGCGTCCGTCAGATTGGAGCGGACGACATCGTCATCCCTGAAATCGCGACTGCGACGAAGGCGACCTTGTCGGCCACGATAACGTCAAAGGTCTCAGCGCCGTTTTCCAACTCATGGGACTACTGGCTTTTCCCGAAGCGGAGGCCGCTTTCTGCGGACGCTGTCGCATGCGCGGACGAGCTTCGCCCGTATCTCGAAGGGCGGTATGAGAATCTCGTCCAAGAGTCTGCCTGGCGGTCGGCCCGGACGGTAATCGTCTTGCGCGACAGTGCGCTCGAGGCCGAGGCGCTTGCGAGCGGCAAGAACGTCATTTCCCTTTCGGGCCAGTTCGGCGAGCCGAACATCCTTTTGGGCTGGTGGTGGATGGGCAGCCAAATGGGGTCGGTGCTGAACGACCATCCGTGGCTCGAAGGCTTTCCGCATGATGGAGTGTTTTCGCCGCTCTTCTTCCGCATCGCCAAGAGCGGGCTTAAGCTGCCGGTGGCTGGCGTGACGGAGAAAGACATCGTCATGGTGGGCGAAGGCGCCGAGGCGTGCTACCTCTATCTTGCCGAGACCGCGAGCGAAAAGGGTGGCCGTATCTGCCACATAGCGGGCCTTGACGTGCTCTCTGGCACGCCAGAGGGGACGATGATCCTTGACGGTGCGATTCGCAGATGCCGTCTGCCTGCACTTGCACAGTAGTTTTGCACTTGCATCTCGCATTCGTTGGCGGTTCGCCTTGAGCCGCCATTTTTGATATAATACCAAGACAATGAAAGAACCTGACAAGAAAAAGATCGCAAGTCTCACGAGGGAACTTATCAAGGCTCTGGGAGAGGATCCCGACCGCGAAGGGCTGAAGAGGACTCCGCTGCGCGTTGCGGAGTCGCTTTCGTTCCTTACGCGGGGCTACAGGCAGCGGCTAAAGGCGGTGGTGAACGGCGCCAAGTTCGCAAGCGGCACGAACCACATGGTGATCTTGAAGGACATAGAGCTCTATTCCCTCTGCGAACACCACATGCTGCCGTTCTTCGGCAAGTGCGCCATCGGCTACATATCGAACGGAAAAGTGCTCGGCGTCTCGAAGCTCGCCCGCATCGTCGACATGTTCGCCCGCCGCCTGCAGATACAGGAGCGCTTGACGGAGGAGATCGCGGACGCGGTAATGTCGGAGACCGGTGCAGAGGGCGTCGGCGTCGTCATAAAGGCGAAGCACCTTTGCATGATGATGAGGGGCGTCGAAAAGCAGAATTCCGAAATGACCACTAGCGCCGTCCTCGGCTCGTTCAGGGCCGACGAGAAAGTGCGCCAGGAGTTCCTGTCCCTGATAGTGTAGCCCCAGCCTCGCGGCATGGCTTACGCCATCGCAAAGAGGCTTGAAATGCGATAAGTTTCAGAAAACGTGGGATAACCCGCGAAAAATGAAGCGACGGCGGGGTCTCTCCCCACAGCGGCGGGGTCTGTCCCCAAGTTTTCCCAAGTTTTGCCCGCCAAGTTTTGGTTTTGGCGGAGTGGCGGACTAGCGTGACAGGAATGGTTCCATAAGTGTGTGAATCATTCACAAAAATGGTTTCTGAAATGTGAAGTTAGGTGGTTGTATTGGTTCTGAAAATGTGATATAATCCTCGGCGTGAAACGACTTGTATACGAGAAATTCCTTGAATGGAACAAAAAAAGTCAACGTAAACCGTTGATTGTAATGGGTGCGCGTCAAGTGGGGAAAACTTGGCTAATGGAAGAATTTGCGCGCCGAGAGTATCGTGGAAATGCGATTATTTTTAATTTGATGAAGAATGCGACATTACGGCGACGCTTTGCAGACGTTGATCTTGATGCGGAGTCTGTTGTCGATCTTCTGCAGTTGGCTTCTGGTAGGCGGATTGTCCCCGGCAAGACACTTGTCGTTATCGATGAAATCCAGGAAGAGCCTCGGGCGTTGACGGCGCTCAAGTATCTGCATGAAGAATTGACAGACTTGGCAGTTATGGTTGCGGGGTCGTTGCTTGGACTTTCTGTCAAGCGGGAAAACGACGAGGCGGACGAAGACGTCAAGGATGCATCTTATCCTGTCGGCAATGTCGATTACTTAGACGTCCATCCAATGTCATTTGCAGAATTCCTGTTGGCAATGGGAGAGGAATTAAAGGCGGAGTACATTGCTGCAGGGAAATGGACGGCGCTCAAGGGCGTGCATGGAGATTTGCAGGAATTTGTGCGGCGCTATTATTTTGTCGGAGGGATGCCCGAGGCAGTTCGTACATATGCCGAGACAGGGGATCTTGGGCAGGTTCGCAGAGTGCAGAACCGGATTCTTAGAGACTACGACAAGGACTTTGCCAAGCATGCCAAGCCGCGCCTTTTGGCGAAGATCAGATTGCTCTGGAATTCAATTCCGTCCCAGTTGGCGAAGGAGAACAAGAAGTTCGTCTATGCTGCGCTTCGGCAAGGAGCTCGGGCGCGCGAATACGAAACGGCTCTTATCTGGCTTAGAGATGCGGGAATGGTGCATGTGGTGTCAAATGTCTCGACGCCGATGATTCCGCTCAAGGCGCATGAGATGTTCGGGGCGTTCAAGTTGTATGTCCATGACGTCGGACTGCTTGCGGCCATGTGCGAACTGCCTAGCGGAATCTTGCTGGAGAAGACCGAGATATTCTCCGCCGCGAAGGGGGCGTTCACTGAACAGTATGTGCTGGAAGAATTGGTCGCATTGGGAATGACGCCGTATTATTGGTCGCCAGACGATGGTGGAAAGGCGGAGGTGGAGTTCCTTCTGCAAGGTGGGAATGGAATTTACCCCGTAGAGGTGAAGGCAGAGACGAATTTGAAGGCGCAAAGCCTAAAGAGCTATCTTGACCGTTATCATCCTCGACGGGAGATTCGAGTTTCGATGCATGAGTGGTCTAGGGGAGAGCGGATTGATGATATACCGCTTTATGCCGTCCCTGCGGTTATTGGTATTCTATAAAATTCTTTATTGGGATGCCGCTCGTCCGGTAACGCCCGACCCGCGCTTTGCGCCATACCCGACATGTCATACGCGAGGTGAATCTGCCGCGTTTCTTTTGCTTCCGCCCGTCGTCACCGAGGTGAATCAAGGCGTCGCCAGACACGTCGGAGTCGCAAAGTCGCTCTCGCGCGTTCCCTGTCTCGCGGCATGGCTTATGCCATCGCAAAACGGCTTGAAATGCGATAAGTTGCAGAAAATGCGAGGTAGCCCGCGAAAAATGAAGCGACGGCGGGGTGTCTCCCCACATCGGCGCAGAGGTGTTGCGGGGAATGGATGTAGCGTGTAGTGGCGCCTGATGCCGGTGCTGCTGGAGAAGCGCGGGGCGGGAGGGGTTTCGTGAGGATGGCTTCATTACTTGAGGTCCACCAATGGGGAGGATTCTGGAATGCACTATTCTCCAAAAAACGTTTTTTGATATAATACCCGCATGCGAAATCCATTTAGGTACGAGGTACGTATTTTCAGAGGTGCGCTTTTCGACCGCGAGCGTACAGGACGGGAACGGTCGGAATGCAATGCTAGGCGAACATGAAAACAGTACTGTTCTTCATCTCGTCGACACGTCACACCTGCACGAACAGGCTTGAGGGCATCCTTCGCTACGCCCGTACGCGCGACTGGCACCTTCAGGTCGTGGAGCGGGCGTTCCACAAGGTGAACGTGCGCCAGCAGCTCGACTTCTGGCGTCCGATAGGCGTGATAGCCGAATGTGGATGCGGCGCAGATGAACTGACAGCCTCGGCTTTTGGCGACTTGCCGGTAGTGTATTTCGACGCCGACAGGGAAAGGCGCGGGCCTGGGTACTACGTCGGTTCTGACTCGGCGGTCGTTGCGAAACTTGCGGCGGAACACTTGCTGGCGTTGGGGCTGAAGAACTACGCATACGTGGGCTTTAGATTTCCGATGTTCTGGGTTCGCGAGCGCCGCGATGCGTTCGCCGCCGCTATTACAAAGAGCGGACATGGTTTCCATGTGTTTGACCCGGGGCGCGAGCAGCTGCCGCATGTCCGCCAGGCGGAACTGGCTGAATGGGTGCGCAACCTGCCGCGTCCATGCGGGGTCTTCGCTGCGAACGACTACGTAGGTGAGGAGCTTTTGAACATCTGTGCGCAGCAGGGGATTTCCGTGCCGGACGAGCTGGCGGTCGTTGGAGTTGACAATGACGAGGCGGTATGCGAGAACACGACGCCGTCGCTTTCGTCGATTGCGCCGGACTTCAAGCAGGGCGGATATCTCGCGGCGGAGCTGCTCGGGTGGTTGGTCGACGGGGTCAGGCTCAAGCCGAGGTTTGTCACGTTCGGCGCGCCGTTAGTTGTTACGCGGCAGTCTACACGGCGTATTGCATGTGACAGGTGTCGCGTGGCAGAGGCGGTCGAGATGATACGCCGCAGGGCGTGCGAGGGGATTTCGTCGGCCGACGTAGTCGAGTTCATCGGAGAGCCGAGACGTACGGCAGAGATGCACTTCCGCGAGGCTACGGGGCGGAGCATCCACGACGAGATAGACGAGGTGCGGTTCGCAAAGGTGTTCGAACTGCTAAAGAATCCGCGCCAGTCGATCGAAGCAATTCCCGACCGTTGTGGCTTCAAGACTGGCGTTGCCCTGCGCAAGGCCTTCCGCCTCAGGACGGGCCTTTCCATGCGCGACTGGCGAAAAAAGCGATAAAGACTTGTCGCGCAAAAGTAGCGATATTTCCCTTGCGGAAAAGACGCGAAGGCGGAATTGGTTGTGGTATACTATGCTCAAGCCGAGGAGGAATGTAATGAGAACAACGCGTGCAAGAGCATTCAAGGCCATTGTGGCTACCACCGCCAGTATCTTTTTCATGCCTGCTGCGGCGTGGGCTTCCACTATAATAAATCTGCCGACGACGACGAACATAACCGTCGAGGCGGGTGAGACGCTTTTCGTCGACTACCTCGTCGGCGGCACGACGCTCACCAAGTCCGGCGCCGGGCGCATGGAAGTGGCCGTCATCGGCAATCCTGACCTGACAGTAATCGTGAACGAGGGGACATTTGCCACGGCCAAGGCCAGCACGCTCGACCTTTCTGAAAACGAGAACGTGATTTTCCACCTTGACGCCAACAAGACGTCTGCGCTGCCGTCGTGGTTCCGCTCGCGCATTGCGGGCGCGCTGGGCACCAAGTGGTTCAACCGCACGAACGCGCTTTCCTATGCGTCGCTGTCTGTCGCGTCCGGCGCGTCCCTCCAGATGCCGAATGCATGGGTTACGGCGAATGAGCTTTCGCTTGCCGGAACGCTTGAAGCGCGGGAGATGTGCGCGACGAACGTGACTGCCGCCGCCGGCTCGTCTGTCGTCGGGCGTCTTGTCCTTCCTGACGGCGCCGCGCTCTCCGTTGTCTGCGGCGAAGGCGGCGCAACGCCTTGCCTCGAGGCGGACGAGACGGTTGTGGAGGGCTCGCTCGCCATTTCGGTGGACGTCAGTTCCGCAGACGTCTCCGCCTACGACGGCACCGAGCGCAAGATCCTGGGCGGCACGGTCTTCGACGCCTCGTACGCCTCGGTCTCTAGGATAGTTCTTCCAAGGCAAGCCCGTAAGGCCGGGCTTCACGCCGAGCCGCGCATAAGGGCCGACGGAGTCTATGCGGCGTTTTCCCTCAGGGGGTCTTGTGCTCGTTCGAGCGAGGGCGCGAAGAGGATCCGATCGATGAATGCAATTGCCCTCCTTGTCATGGGCGGACTGTGGCAGCTTCGTTTTGCCGACGGTTCGCTTCTTGACCCTTCCTCGTGCTCCGTTTCCACGAACGGCGTCGGCGACGTTGTCTACTCTTCGCCCGAGGCCATGGTCGCCATCCGACGCACTCCCGTTAGGGGCGGGTTCGACCTAAGGGGATGTGTAGTCTCCCGCGGCAAGACCGTGAAGGATTTCATGCTTCCGGCGCGGACGGGATTCGATCCCGAGAAAATCGACCGCGTCGCATTTCCCGGCAAGAAGTTCATGGGGACGGGATACTCCCTCAAGGCCGAGTTCTTCAAACGGCAGACCGACACGAAGCGCTGCGCATGGGAGGGGGTGCAGGTGAAGGGCTTCGGTCACCGCCAGGTCTTCGGCGGAGGAAGCGCAATGCGCCCGCTGCGCGACACGCCAGTTCCGGTCGTGGCGGCTCCCGGGGCGGAGGCGTTTCTTGGCGCGGAGGCGCTCTCCGTCGTCACGAACGCACGCTTCGCCGTGAACCGCGCGCCGCTCACGGGACAGGACTGCCGCGTCATCGTCGACTCGGAGAACGGGCCGCTTCTCTGCGGACTTTCGCTTGGCGGCTCCGGAGCCGTGTGGAGGGTATGCTCTGCGTCGAGCGCCGACGGGGAGAAAGCGCGCCTCGCGCTGCTGCGGGGGTGCGTGCGCGGCATATTGCGCGAATCGGAGAAGAACAGGTCGGAACGGCGCAAGATTGCCCTAGTGCGCTTTCCGTCTCACTCTGGCAAGATAGGATTCTGCCCGGTGCCG
>JBGUVV010000126.1:0-8852 GCA_045220525.1 Kiritimatiellia bacterium | reverse complement strand
GGATACGCCACGATAAACTTCACGACAATTTCCCTTAAAGACGTTGCCGTTGGCCTTCTCGGCAAGTGAGGTGGGAATGTTGCCAATGTGGAAATGTTGCCAGTTGCCAATACCAATTTCCAATTAGGGTGTTGTCTTGATGTAATCATAAAGGGGATGTCATGAATACGAGAATGTCAATTGGCGGAAAGTTCGCAGTCGCGGCGGTGGCGCTTGCCATGTCATATGTGGCGGGTGCTGGCGTTCGCGTTGCGTGCGTTGGCGATTCGATAACCTACGGCTACGGGCTCGCCAACCGCGAGAGCGAGTCGTATCCGGCGCAGCTGCAGAAGATGCTGGACGTGTTTGGGCCGGGCAAGTATGAAGTGCGCAACTTCGGAAATTCCGGACGCGGCATTTACCTTGACTCGATGCGCGGCAACGAGAAGCGCGGCTTTCGCTACATGGCCGAGCACAAGGCGGCGCTCGCCTGGAAGCCAGACGTCGTAATCTGCAACCTCGGCATCAACGACAACGGCGAATACATCAAGGAATTTACTGGCGGCAGGACGCGCGGACAGTTCTTGGGCGACTACCTCGCGCTGCTCGGCGACTACCAAAAGGCGAACCCAAAAGTGAAATTCGCCATTTGGACGAAGCTCTCGCCGCTCACAGAAGGGCAGCGCTTCTACCGCAGCCCCGAGCCGTTTTTGATGCAGGCCGACCTTGAGGAGGTTGCGAAGAAGATGAACGCCGTCGGCCTCGACATGCAGGAGCCACTTCGCGAGAAAATGGACGAAATCTTCGCCCGCGACAAGATACATCCAAACGCCAAAGGCGCGAAGATAATCGCCGAAGTCACGTTTGCAAAACTGTTTACCAAGCCATTTCCGTGTGGCCTGATGCCTGATCTGGAGTCGTCCCCCGCGACATTCAAGACGACGAAGCCGCACGAGGTTTGGCTTTGCGCAGGGCAGTCGAACATGCAAAAGGGGTGGAACGAGTTCAACGCCTCGCCTCAGGAGAAAGAGCGCGTGAAGGGCGAGATGGCGCGGCTTGCGAAGTGCGAGATACACTTTTGGGACTTCAACAACGGCAAGTGGACGCGCCTTACGCCTAAAAACGCCCTGCGCAAGAGCGCGTTCGGCGTTTCGTTTGCTATTCGCAGAGCCGAAGCGACAGGCAAGGCAATAGGCATGCTCTACGTCGCGGCGGGTGGCGCGCCGACGGAATCGTTCCTTTCCGAGCAGACGATGTGCGCAATCGGCAAGGACGGCAAACCGCTCTACCCGCATCTCGCCGCGATTGCGACCAATCGCCATCGCCTCGACCAGAACAAGGACTTCCCGTGCAAATGGGTCGCGAGGGAATATCCGCGCCGCCGTGTGAACATGGAAGAGGCGTATTGGTGGCCTGTCTCCAAAATGTACGACGCCGGAATCAAACGCATCAAAGAGTCGGGAATCAAGCTCGACGGCATTTTGTGGTATCAGGGCGAGTCGAACGCGACGACTTGCGTCGCGCCCGATACGCCGACAGAGGAGGACTACCAGCTTGAGACGCTTCGCGCCCTTGTCGCCGAACTCCGTTCCTCGTCCACCGTTACCCGTTCCCCGTCCCCCGTTCCCACCTTCATCATGATGGGCCTTCCGAAGATGAACCGTCCATGGGAGCAGTATCGCGCCGTGCAGAAGCAAGTCGCAGACGAAACGGGTGCAATCTTCGTAGATACCTTTGCGGCGGGTCTTGGCGAAATGAACGACGTGCACCCGCGCGACAAGGTGGCGTTTGCCGAGCTTGCCATCAAGGCTTTGAAATAACTGTAAGCGGACGACAAAAGCGCATAGAAAGGGAAGCATATGAGAACAGCACTGAAGTTGGTCTTCGCAGCTACGAGCGCAATTTGCGCAGGCGCAGCGATTGCAACGCCCGTCGAAGCTGACTGGAAGGCGGGCGAGACGATGCCCTCGAAGGTCGCAAGGCCGTTCTCCGGCTTCTTGCCTGACGGTTCGTTTGTCGTCGCAGGCGGCAGCGATTTCGTTGTCGACAAGGCCTTGAACCGTCAAAGGAAGGTTTTTGCAAAAGACGTCTTTTTGCGCTCTCCCGATGGCGCATGGCAGAAGGCGGGTGAACTTCCTGTTGACGTCGCCGAGGGAGTATGCTGCGAGACTCCGCTGGGGCTGTTTTGCGCTGGTGGGAATGCTGGCCGCCAAAAGCATAAAAACGCCTTCATACTGAAGGGCGATGCCTCGCGCGAAGAGAGGCCTGATTTGCCGGAGCCAGTCTCCATGGGCGCGGCGGCGGCTGACGGCGCGAAGGTCTATGTCGTCGCTGCCAAGAAGGTGTATACGCTCGATCTCGCCGCCGAGAAGGGCGAGTGGCAGCTTGTTGGCGAAATTCCTGGCCCCGCGCGCGAGCAGATGGTAGCGGCTATCCAGAACGGCGACCAGAAGGAGAAGATGCTCGTCGTCTATGGTGGCTATGACACGGCGACGAAGGAGCCGCTTCACGATGGATATGGTCTTGTGCTCTCGTCCGGCGAATGGAAGAAGCTTTCGCCGCTTCCAGAGAACACCACGACGATTGGCGCGGCATTTCTGCCAAGCGGACACCAGCATGTTCTTCTTGTTGGTGGTTATGGGGAAATCGGCTGGAGCAACAAGATCAAGGCAGAAGGGCTCCTTGACAAGAAAATCAAGGCAGCCATCGGCAAATCCGGATTTACACCGCAGGACCAGACGTTCATTGACGAATGGAGCCAATGCAAGGATCCCGTGAAGCTTGGCTGGCAGAGGAAAGTTCTCGCCTACAACTGCGTGACGGACGCTTGGTGCGAATATGGCGAGATTGCGCCCAATGACAAGCCGCGTTGCGGTGCGGCGGCTGCGATTCGCCCAGGGAAGACACCCGAGCAATATACGATTCTCATTGCGGGCGGTGAGATCGCGCCTGCGACGAGGACGGACGCGGTCTCGGTCGCAAGCTTCAGGAAGACCGGCAAGTTCGGCGCGACAGCATGGGCCGTCGTTGGAGTCTATGCGCTTCTCATGGTCGCAATGGCCGTCTATTTCATACGCAAGAAGAAGGACGAGAACGACTACTTCCGCGGCGGAAACCGCATTCCTTGGTATGTGGCCGGAATGTCGATCTTCGCGACGATGCTTTCATCGATTACCTTCATCGCGATCCCGACGCAGGCTTATTTGCAGGACTGGCGCTACTTCGTGATGGCATTCTTCATCATCGGCATGGCGCCTGTTGCGATCTACTACTACTTGCCGTTCTTCTGCCGCCTCGGGATCACGAGCGCGTATGAATACTTGGAAAAGCGCTTCAACCTCGGCGTGAGGCTCTTCGGTTCGGCGGCGTTTATCGTATTCATGGTCTGCCGCGTCGCGGTGGTGACGCTCCTTCCCGCGATTGCGCTTAACGCCGTGACGGGAATTTCCATTGACGCGTGCATACTCATTTGCGGCGTTCTCACGATGATCTACTGCTCGCTCGGCGGGCTTGAGGCCGTCATCTGGTCTGACTTCGTGCAGGGAATCGTCCTCATGGGCGGCGCTGTCTCGGTGCTCGTCCTGCTCATAATGAAGACGGGCGGCGACGGCGCTCACTTCTCGACGTTCTGGAGCGTCGCAGAAGAATACAACAAGAACAAGATGTGGGACTTCCGCTTCCTCTTCACGCAGCCCGTCTTCTGGGTCGTCGCGGTGCAGGGGCTTATCTCGAACCTTTCGAGCTACACGAGCGACCAGTGCGTAATCCAGCGCTACATCGCGACGCCCGACGAGAACGCGACGAAGCGCTCGCTCTGGTTCAACGGCTGCATGAGCGTCTTCGCGCAGATAGTCTTCTACGGAATCGGAATGGCGCTCTTTGCGTTCTACCACACGCACCCTGAGGCGATGGACGTCACGATGCCGAAGGGCGACTCGGTGCTCCCGATCTTCATGGCGACGGAAATGCCCGCATGGCTCGCGGGGCTCGTCATCGCGGCGGTATTCGCGGCGACGATATCGACGCTCTCGGCGAACCTCTCTTCTGCGTCAACGGCCGTTGTCACCGACTTCGTCAAGCGCTTCAAGCCTGACATCCCCGGCAAGACCCAGATCCGCTGCGGACAGGTCTGCACGTATGTCGTAGGAATCATCGGCATAATGGCGGCCTTGACACTCGCAAGGATGGAGTCGTCGGCGCTCTTCGACAACTTCAACAAGTATATCGCAATGCTGACGGCGGGCTTGACAGGGCTCTTCTTCATGGGTGTCTTCATCCCGCGCATCAAGGGCATTGCAGCGGTTCTCGGCCTTGCGGCGAACTACTTCGTCTGCTTCAGCTGCGAGATACTCCATTGCGATGTCTTCGGGCTAAAGTTCCATCCGTTCCTACTTGGAGGGATCGGTCTTGTCGTATGCGTCCTCGTCGCGCTTGTCGCGTCGTTCGTCCTCGGCGAGAAGGGGAAGGACCTCTCGGGGCTTACGCTTAAGACGCTCAAGAAAAACTGAACTGCAACATCATGAAAGAAGAATTGATAGAGATGCGCGACGGCGCGCTGTGCGTGCCTGACTTTCCAGTAATACCTTTCGTGGAGGGCGACGGAACCGGCCCCGACATAACGCGCGCCGCGATGACGGTCTGGAACGCGGCGGTCGAGAAGGCATACGGCTCGAGCAGGAAGATCGCATGGCGCGAAGTGCTGGCGGGAGAGAAGGCGTTTCGCGCAACGGGCGAGTGGCTTCCAGAAGAGACGCTTAAGGCATGCCGCGAATGCCTTGTTTCGATTAAAGGTCCTCTTACGACTCCCGTGGGTGGCGGGATCCGCTCGATAAACGTTGCCATGCGCCAGGCCCTCGACCTCTACGTCTGCCTAAGGCCGGTGAGATACTTCAACGGCGTACCTTCGCCTGTGAAGCACCCGGAAAAGACCGACATGGTGATCTTCCGCGAAAACACGGAGGACATCTACGCGGGAATAGAGTGGCTTAACGGAACGCCGGAAGCTGCGAAGGTGAAGAAATTCCTCATTGAGGAAATGGGAGTCAAGAAGATACGTTTTCCAGAGACTTCTTCAATCGGGATCAAGCCGGTTTCACTTGAAGGCACGGAGCGGCTTGTCAGGGCGGCAATCGAGTATGCGATAGACAACGACCGCAAGTCCGTGACGCTTGTCCACAAGGGGAACATCCAGAAGTTCACGGAAGGGGCCTTCAGGGACTGGGGCTACGCGCTTGCGAAGCGCGAATACTCCGCGAGGACGATAGGAGACGGGCCGTGGTGCGAATTCGAGAATCCGAAGACAGGCCGCACGATAACGGTCAAGGACTGCATCTGCGACGCGTTCCTCCAGCAGATTCTGACGCGCCCAGAGGACTACGACGTAATCGCAACGCTCAACCTTAACGGCGACTACGTGTCCGACGCGCTTGCGGCGACGGTAGGCGGAATCGGCATTGCGCCCGGGGCGAACATCAACTACAAGACGGGCGTTGCCGTATTCGAGGCGACGCACGGCACAGCTCCCAAATACGCGAATCTCGACAAGGTGAACCCTGGCTCCCTGATCCTATCCGGCGAAATGATGCTTCGCTACATGGGCTGGAAGGAGGCCGCCGACAAGATCATCGCCGCGATGGACAAGGTGATTGCGGCGAAGACCGTGACATACGATTTCGCACGCCAGATGGACGGCGCGAAAGAAGTGAAGTGCTCAGAGTTCGGCAATGCCCTCGCAGAGGCAATGTAAAGTCGCGCTGACCGGAGACGTCGCGCTCGAAGTAGTCTCGTCCTACTTCCGCGACGCCGGTTTCGACGTGATGCCCCAGGATTCTCCGCCTGACGAGTTTCGACCTGACTTCACATATGACGTTACCTCCCGCGAAGAGGTCCTCTCGCGAGAAGTGGAGGACTTCTTCGACCCAAGGATGAAGGCGCTTTCCGGGTGCGGATATTCCGCATCTGGAATCCGCGCGATTGTAGATGAGTTTTCTTGGTATCGTCTTTCAAACGCCTCATCTGCCGCGCCGAAGAAGATCCTTGCCGTTGACGCCGACGACACGCTATGGCGAGGAACGCTTGGCGAAGACGGAGACAAGGGTATTGTGCCATGCGTAGAGTTCCAGAGGGGACTTGCGGAGCTTCGCGACGACGGAGTGGTAATCGTCCTCCTGTCGAAAAACGATCCATTCGGTGAAACCAAGTTGCCCATTGACCGCGCCATCTTTTCGGCGGAAAAAGTCAACTGGGAGCCAAAGCCACGGAACCTTGCAGACGTATGCTCGCATCTCGGGCTCTTTCCAGATTCAGTGGTCTTCCTCGACGACAACGCGCTTGAACGCGCAGAGATGGAAGCTTCACTCCAAGAAGTCACGGTGGCCCCGTGGAGCGGATGGAAGGCAGATCCCTCTTCCGATTCGTTCGTACGCGAGCAGTCCCAATTGGTGCGCCGTCTGCGCGAGTATTTCTTCTCTGGCGTAGGCAGGACGGAAGAGGATAGGCTTAGGGCGGAAGACTACGCTGCAGAAGAGAAGCGCGTCGCGGCGCAGCTCAAGAGCGCGTCGCGCGACGAATATCTTGGTGCCCTCGGGCTCTGGGTTGAGCCGTCGGTCGCAGGCGAAGATGATTTGGAGCGGCTCGTGCAGATGGCGGGGAAGACCAACCGTTTCAACGCGACGACAATCAGGCGCACGAGGGAGGATTTCGAGCGCTTGTTGGCATCGCCGGACTATCGCGTATTCACATTCCGCGCAGGCGACAGGTTCGGCAAGCAGGGGCTTGTCCTCTACGTCGTTGTCGATCTAAAGGGGCGGCGCATAACCGATTTCGTGATGAGCTGCCGCGCAATGGGGCGCACGCTTGAAGACTACGCGCTTCTCCACGTCATAGGCAAACTCGGCTACAGGCCGGCGATTGACTACGTTCCGACGGAGAAAAACGCCACGTTCGGGGAGTTCCTCGGCCGCGTCAAAGACGAAAGACTTGAAACACGATACAAGGAAATATGATATAATAACATCTCATATGTGGAACTATTCTGAAAAGATGATGGATCACTTCCGGAATCCCCGGAACGTAGGCACAATAGAGAACCCCGACGGAGAGGCAACAGTAGGCTCGCTTGCGTGCGGCGACGCGCTCAAGTTCCAGTTCAAGCTCGATTCCTCCGGCAGGATAGCCGAGGCGAAATTCCAGACTTTTGGCTGCGCCTCCGCAATCGCGTCTTCGTCGGCGCTGACGGAGCTTGTCATTGGCAAGACCCTTGACGAGGCGAAGAAGGTGACGAACAAGGAGATCGCCGACTACCTCGGCGGCCTTCCGCCGCAAAAGATGCACTGCTCGGTGATGGGGCGCGAGGCGATGGAGGCGGCGATAAAGAACTACGAGACGGGCGAGAACGCAGACCGCAACTTGGAGGACAAGCAACTCTGCTCGTGCTACGGCGTCTCCGAGAACGAGATCCGCCGCGTGATAACCGAAAACGGCCTTACTTCCGTGCAGGAAGTAATCAACTTCACCAAGGCCGGCGGCGGGTGCGGCGGCTGCAAGGCGAAGATACAGGCGATTCTCAAGGAAATCAACGGATGAAGATCGGTTTCGACAACGAGCGCTACCTCAAGGAGCAGTCCGAGGAGATTCGCCGCCGCGCAGGGAAATACGGAAGGCTCTACCTCGAATTCGGCGGGAAGCTGATGAACGACTTCCACGCGGCGAGGTGCCTCCCCGGATACGACCCCAACGTCAAGCTTAGGCTTCTCCAGTCGCTCAAGGACCAGGCGGAGGTGATTCTCTGTCTTTTCGCCGGCGACATCGAGCGCAAGAAGATGCGCGCCGACTTCGGGATATCCTACGCCGACGACGCGCTAAAGCTCATCGACGACTTAAGCTCCCTGGGGCTCGTCGTCAAAGGCGTCGTCATTACGCGCTACCAGGAGCAGGCCGCTGTTAAGCAGTTCAGGGCGAAGCTCGAGCGGCGCGGCGTGCGCGTCTATTACCACTACAAGACGGCGGGCTACCCGGCGGACGTCGATACAATCGTCTCCGAGATAGGCTACGGGAAGAACGAATATGTCCGCGTGGAAAAGCCCATTGTCGTCGTGACGGCTCCAGGCCCGGGCTCGGGGAAGTTTGCAACGTGCCTTACCCAGATCTACCATGAATACCGCATGGGGAATGTCGCGGGCTACTCGAAGTTCGAGTCGTTCCCGGTCTGGAACCTCCCGCTCGACCATCCGCTCAACATCGCATACGAGGCGGCGACGATCGATCTCAACGACAAGAACATGATCGACCCCTACCACAAGGCGGTGTATGGCAAGGAGACGGTGAACTACAACCGCGACGTCGATGCGTTCCCGCTCCTCTCCGCAATCTGGCAGAAGATGACGAAGGCAGCGTGCCCCTACAAGAGCCCGACAGACATGGGCGTAAACCGCATAGGCTTCGGAATAACGGACGACGAGGTCGTGCGCAACGCTTCGAAGCAGGAGATAATCCGCAGGTTCCTGCGCTATCAGTGCGCGTTTGCAGAAGGCTCCACGGACCGCACGATGGTGGAGCGCGCGAAGAACCTCATGGACTCGCTCGGACTTCGCACCGAAGACCGTGTCGTCGTGGAGGCCGCCCGCCAGGCGGCGGAGGTCGCGCGCATCCAGGGGAAGGGCAAGGCCGGCGGGACGATTGTCTCCGGCGCCGCGATACAGCTCAAGGACGACCGCATCGTCACGGGGCGCAATTCAGACGAGATGCACGCTTCCGCCGCGATGGTGATGAACGCCGTGAAGACGCTCGCGGGCATTCCGTCGCAGATTCCGCTGATCGGGCCTAACATCATACAGTCGATCGCCCACATGAAGCAGGACATCCTGAAAGTGGGC
>JBGUVV010000125.1:0-3638 GCA_045220525.1 Kiritimatiellia bacterium | reverse complement strand
CGGATCGAACGGCCACGGCACTACCCACGGCGCATCGGCAGAATATTCCTTCCTGTCGCGCACGTCGAAACGGCGGAACACTATGCGGTTGGCGAACACCTCCATCAGCACCGCGCCGTAGTTCTGCATCCGAACCGGCGCGTTGCCCGGGAGCCCGCCGCCCCAGTTCTGAAGGCAGCCGACGTTTACGGACGTGAACTCGCCCTGCCAGATAGCCCTCTCGTCGCGCAACGACCCGTGCGTGTGGCCGGAGATGTTGACGGCCATCGGATGGCGGTTCAAGACGCGGCGCTTGTCCGACGACCCGCGCCCGCCACGCGTGGTGTCCGCCGGCGGCACATGGGCGAAGACAAACACGGGCTTCCCGGGATGCGACTTCTCCGCCGCCGACAGCATCTTGTTGAACTTGGCCCAATCCACCTTCCCCTCGCGGCCGTAGAACTGCGGTATTACCACGTACGGAAACCCTTTAATCTCGCCCTCGGCATACGGTCCGTTCGGCGACTTTATGAGGCGCTGCATGTCGGCGAAAGCCTCGGGAGCGTCCTTCATGCTCTCCTCGCGCGGATGTCCCTTGTAGTCGTAGACGTCGTGCCACGCATAGACAAAGAGCTCCTCCGGCCGACGATCCGCCGGAACGCCCGCGAACGTCTCCTCCACCATTTCACGATAGGCCACGTAGCCCGTCGGGTAGTGGTGGTCGGCAACGTCGCCGTCGTTGACGATCATGTCGACGCCAATGTCGCGGAAAAGCTCATACGCGAGCCGGGCGCGCGCACAGCTCTCCTTCGTCTTCCCGACGTGCGTGTCGGTAATCAGCCCGATCTTTACGAGCGGCTTCTCCTCCTCAGCCCAGAGAGCAGACAGGGGCGCGAAAGCAATTGCGCCCCCTATGAATGTCCGTCTTGTCGTATTCATTGGTTTAGTGGCTTCATCGCCCACGCGGCCGTTCTAATTACTTTAGCAGTAGCACCAAGCCAGGGTGCTTGGTAAACGTAAGTGTCTCCACTCCGTCGATTGTCTCCTTTGCAAGGGACCAGCCTTTGTTCTCGCTGGCGCCATTGTCGAACGCTGGAATCCCCTCTATACCGCCAGTCGCCCTGACGAGCGCATAGTCGCCGCGCACCAGCTTGGAAATGTCGCCGCAGTCGAGCGCCGCGCCATTGGCAAACCTGAGCTTGCCATTCACCGTCAGCGTTCCGCCCTTGTACGACGCGCCATCGACTATCAGCTTCTCTCCGACAATGAGCGTGCCGTTGGCGGCGTATGCGTTAGAGTTTGTCAGTACGCCCGCGCCGCATTCAAGCGTCTTGACCCGGATGTCGCTGCCGTATGCGTCAAGCGTGCCGCCCGAGAACTTGAGATGGTCAAATTTCGGCACCAAGCTGGAAAGCACCTCGTCCATGCCGTTAGTCGTGGTCGTGAAGCGCGAACCATCGCCTGGATCGCGCATTTCCTCATAGTCCGCGCAGTTCGTGCTCATCGTCCCGTTCCAGTCGATAGCCCATCCGAAGTTCGCCTTCCACGTGGCGTTGGTCGCTTCATACTGGCATGGGCCCCACTTCCCCGTGCTGGTAGCGCTTTGCGTGTATGTGCGCATGTCGATCCTGTGAGGCCCTGGCGATACCTTGACCGTGTAGAACGCGACCCGCTTGTTGTCGTTGGGAGAGCCGCCATGATAGTAGTTCACCTCGGTTCCGGAGGTCTGCCCGGGAACACCGTATCCATTTTGGCGAACACCGTCAATGTAAAGGTACGTTCCCTTCCACATCTCCTGCGCGATCACCCACGTCGCCTCCGTCGATTTCCGGTTCCAGATGTAACCGTGATAGGAAAGCAAAAGAGACCATGGCTGGACAGGCAAGCGTTGCCACAGCGCCAAACTTGACGTGTAGGCCAGTTCGGCGCCCATTACAACGCGATTGGTCGCACCATACTGCAATTTGCCGAGGATAGCGCTTCCTGTTGTTTCACCGGCGACAGCGGGATCGACCCATCCTTCGCAAAGCCCAGCCTGTTCGTATGGGATGCGCAAAGTGCCGGCGGCAATTTCGGTAACGCCTGTCACTGCGATTTTCCCGGAAAGATTCAACGTGCCCGCTCCACGTTTCACGAGCGACCTGACAACAGTATTGGTGCAGTATGGCAAAGAAGCCGTCCCGCCAGACGGAACGGTCCAGTCTATCGCCGGGTATTCCATCGTGGAAAGGCTGAGCGCGTCGGTGTTCGCCTCGTCGAAAATCACTTCGCCGCCGTTCTGAATCTTAAGTGTTCCGCCGTTCGCCGGTATGGAGCCATTCCCATAAAGGACGAGATGCCCGCTCGTGGTCACGGTCACGCCGCCCTTGAACGAGTTCGACTTTGACTTTAGCCGCAGCCATTGGTGGCGAAGCGTAATTCCGCCTTCGCCGCTCACGGATCCCGCCAGATTGATAACATGGTCGTCAGTACCAGTTGAGTTCGCGCCGAGTGTCACGCTCTTGTCTAGACGCCACGGACCATGCCAGATGTTTTGGGTAGGACTGTCGTACGACGGATCCCCATCCTGCGCATATCCGGCCAACCCCTCATACGCGTTCACCAGCGTCCAGTTGATCTTTCCGCCGAAATTGTACATCCTGAAATACGGGTTGTTCGTGAACGTAATGGTATTCGCCGCCGTGCCCTCCCACGTCTTCGATGAGCTGAAATACATTTGCGTGTGGTCTGCAAGGATGTTGCCCGGGTTCTTCACCTGCAGCCCGCACAGCACCTGATTGCAGCGCGAGCTGCCAAACGTCACGCATGTGAGATCGTGCCCGTTCATATCGACGACACAATATCCAATGCCGATGCGGCCACCGTTCGCATAGCCGATCTTGGTGTCGCCAAGCAGCGTAATGTGCGAATAGTACAGCTGCGTCCCCTTGTCCTGTCCAGTCGCACTGACGAAATAGATTGCGCCGAGGCCGTTCAACCCTTCGCCGGAAAGCACCACGGGTTGCACAAGATGCGGCCACGAATCGTTCGCAGGAGAGACTATCACGACAGTCGCGCCGTTGGAGACTACGAGTCTGGCGCTGCCGGTCCAATCCGTACGATACTGTTTGTTGGCGAGTATCGCGCCGGTCTGGCCGTCCCCAGAAACTATGAGCGCACCCTCCTCAACGACAACCTCGCCAGTGAACACGGACATCGCCGTGGACGACTGAAGATAGCCCATGCCCTTCTTGACGAACGTACCGCCCTGGTCAAGCGTGAGCGATGAGAACGCGGCGGTAGTAGTCTCGCCGTTCTGCGTCACCTCGACGGTCGCTTCGTCCAGGCTGTTCGTCCCGGCCGCCACCGTCACCGTGTAGATGGGCTCGTCATAGCCGAACAATGTGCCCGAGGCAATAAGCGCGAGCAGTAAAACGGCGCAGCTGCGCACTGATTTCAGCATTGAGTGCATAAGACCCAAGTTCGTCATGTCGTTTCTCCTTAAAATTCAAACGCGCAGCCATAGCCACACGTTGTTAATTAGTGCATATTTTAGCAAAATTCCGAACAAGTATCAACGATGCTTTGCCATAGGTGTGCTTTGCCAGAGTAAACGCAATTTTAGATTTTGTTTAGTTTGCCAAAGGAGGAAGTCGAGTGGTTGATCGATGTGGATAGCG
>JBGUVV010000124.1:0-3864 GCA_045220525.1 Kiritimatiellia bacterium | reverse complement strand
AGGCTTTCAGTTCCTCAAGGTTCATAGAATCTCCTTTGGTGTTGCATGAGTTAGTTTCCCAGCCATCTTGAAAGAAATGATTTCTTTCTGAAATCAATCTCAAAAAAGTCTCTGGCGGCATCTAAATCCATGATTACACTATCGCGGGATCGTTTTGCGCAAAGATTCTCGGGCAGTTCCTTCATCAGCCTGTCTGCATCCCAGTTCTCCCCTGCGATGTACCGAAGTGTGTTTGTACGCCCATTGACTTCAAACGCTTTAGGATTTGCCTGCCATGCCGTCCTTATCGTCTGTATGGCGTATTTCCCAGTTACCTTTTCGCTAAAATAATCCTCCAATGATAGTTCGCGTATGAAATCGGGGCGTTCTTCCATACTTCTGCTGAAGATGGAGCAAAGTATCGTAGATGATATCTTGAGTATGTCCGGAGATTCGGATTCAGGATCGTTGTCTTTCAGTGCTTCCATCATGTCGGGAACCGCGTCGAGCATTCCCCTAAGATATTCACGGTAGAATGCCGTCCCGATTTTTTGTTGAACCGAGCGAACGATGTTGCTCTTCATCACCTCCGTATTCGTCAAACCCGCCTGAACACGGCATATCACCGTGCGCCTTATGACTTCAGGTGCGACAGCCTTGACATCCTCGTTCGCGCTTATCACAACTGCGGGGTAGTTTAGCAGATGATCGAGAGACCCGAAATCGTCATTCTTTATCGTTTCTATGGCGTGCTGGTTAAATCGCGTATTTGTCAAGTCGTCGACGATAATCGGCGCGCCTTGCACTGTCCGGCGAAGACCATCAATAGTGGTGCGCGTAAACTCAGGTGCGCTTATCTTTACCTTCTGCCCAATCATCATCTTCAGCAGTGTTTCAAGAAACGACGTTTTTCCCGCCTTGGACTGACCGTAGATGAGCCCGAATACGGGATAAGGAAGCGTCTTCTGATCGTAGCGCAATGCGGTATCGCGCATGACCGCCATAAATGGCGAACAGAAAAACCAATTTGCGAACTCGTAGTATCTGTGCTGCATGCCGGAGCAGTCACCGTGGAACCGCTCGAAGCCTCTCATGTAGCGGACAAACAACTCGGCATCCCGCTTTACTTCCTCCTGTGGCGGGCGCAAATCAAGTGTCGTTCCGTTCAGACGAACTTCGCATTTCTCTGCATTGACGGCGAGTTGCGGATATTCGCTGCGCAATTCTTTTTCGTGTTCACTTTCTTTGACGAGCTGACGCCGCACCTTCTGTATTACTTCTGGCGTGACAAGCACTTTCCCGGCCTTCTTCTCGTCTTTTGAGACGGGAATCGATGGCGCAAGCTTCTTCGCGAGTCCCCGTGTATCGAGTACGAAGTTAACCTCTTCGTCGGCAAATTTAATCGGTTCAATGTAGATAGCCTTTTTCACCTTTACCGTTTCGGAAATGGGAAGCACGTCAACATTTTCCACAGCATCCGAAACTTCCACGGCTTTCTTCGTTATCGTATCGACGCTATCTTGCTTCAAACGCTCGTATGTTTCTGCAAACCGCTCATATGCGTCATTTGAGTCGATGTAACAGATTATCTCGCGTTGCCGCCCACCAAATGCATTGAAAGACATATTGGCAGATCCGAAAATCACGCGCCGCCGACCATCGTCTGCCCCAAGCAGATAAAGTTTTTCATGTGAGAGACGCTGGCGCGCCACAAAAAGACGCACAGAGCCATCCTCCACCCTCGCAATCATCTTTTCCTTTGATTCGGAATCCGTTTTACGAATGCGCTCCATCAACTTTGCCTGATACGCCATAATTTCCTGAAGAGAGTAGGACATGATCTCTTCGCAACCGAATATGATTTCTGCGTCTTTGAACAAGTCAAGCAATTGATAGACAAAACCAATCCCAGAAGAAAAGGTAATAGCTCGCATTCGATCAAATCCAGAAAACAACTCTCGCCATGTCAGAGAATCAGATTCCACATAGTTCAGTCTCACCACGTCAAGGCGTGGCGACGCATCCTCGCCATTTCCGTCAAAGAGTTCCAAGCCGTTAGTGTTATCGTTCAAGTCTTCCCTCCTCATGCTTCTTCCCTCCCATGCTCCTGTTGGCAATAGGGCGCAAATAGATTGTGAATCCGAAGCCACACGCCATAAGGTAATCCGCAAATGTGTTGAACGACACGACCTCGCTATGCTCGATGCGCGACACATTGGGCTGTGGCATGCCAAGTCGCCTTGCAATGGCTGATTGACTGAGTCCAGATCGTTTCTTTGCCTCCATCATTGCAAGATGCAGTGCGTTTTCCTTGCGGATGGAGGCCTCGTTCTCGATAAACCCTGGGATGGTGCGTAGTTCTTCGATTCCGCCCTTGCGTTCGCCCGAAAGGTCTTTAGCGAGAGAGTGGGCTTGCCGCTCATCCAATGCTTTGCGTCGGCGGCGGTATGTGGGCGTAGTTGAATAGTCCGCGAACTTCGCCATGAAAGCGTCTGCGCGTGCCTTGCCGTCGGCGGATTGCTCCGTGAGAAATTCCGATGCTTGCGACGTAAAATGTAGTAGCTTGTTCATGGCGCAGATTATATCACAGCTGATATGGACTGGTCAATGATGAAAGTTAAGACATCAGTCCGCAGTTTTCTCGGTTGTTCACCCGTCAATCCAATGTCAGCAACAGAGCCATCTTGAACGGCTTTTCGGCACGGACCCAATGTGCGCCGTTCTTGGCGAACGCGAAGTTCTCCCCCGCCTTGATGGTGTGTTCCTTGCCCTCGTAGCCAATCACGCCCTCGCCATCGAGCGCGAAGATCAGCGCCTCGCCTGGCGCGGCGTGTTCGCTCAAACCCGTACCGGCGGCGAAACTCATCAATACGAACTTCAACTTCGGCTCGTTGATGATGTCCTTGTTGACGATGCGCCCCTCCGCGTAGGGAAGAACGTCCTTGAGCGAGAATGCCTCGCCTGGATTCAGTTTCATTTTGTGTTCCTTTCCTGTTTCGATTTCCGTATAGACTATGCCCATCTCGGTCTTGACGCCCACCGGCTGGCCGACAGGCGTGACGAAAGCATCTCCCTTTGCGACCTTTGCGTTCTTTGCGGCTAAAACCTCTCCCTCGCCGTCGATGACTACCCAGAGTTTATGGTAGTCGTATGTTTCGGGGCTGATGTCCGTTCCAGCTGAAAGGGCGAAATGGGAGATTCTACGCCCGTAACCGCCCCTTGCGGGAGTTCGCGACCCGTGGGGAAGCGAACACGCCGAGCGAAGCGAGTGCCGAGCGACTTCGGCAACGGCCTTCGAGACCGTGCAGCCGTCGACCGGCGCATTCTCCGCCGCTATCGAGAAAACCTCTCCTTTGCGTTCGTTCATGGCGTCTCCTTCACGAATCGATTATCTTCCCGTCGAGCGAGAGTGTGACGACCTGCCAGGGGATGAACTTGCCGGATTCCTGCAGCGCCTTCTTCGCGGCCATCTCAAGCCCGCCGCAGCACGGAACCTCCATGCGCACGATGGTGACGGACTTGATGTCGTTCTCGCGCAAGATCTCCGTCAGCTTCTCCGAGTAGTCAACGGGATCGAGCTTGGGGCATCCGACAACCGTCACCTTGCCGCGCATGAACTCCTGATGGAAGTTGGCGTAGGCATAGGCCGTGCAGTCCGCAGCTATGAGCAACTTCGCACCTTGGAAGAACGGTGCCTTGACCGGCACCAGACGAATCTGGCATGGCCACTGGGATAGTTGAGAGTCTGGAGTTGTGAGTTGAGAGTTGTCTTGCCGTGTCGGAAGTGGCGCAGCGACGCGGTTGAACTGGCGCATCGCCTTGCCGGGGCAACCTCCTGGTAGTGCCACATGCTGGGCAGATGGAGATGGTGATTCAGTAAGTTTT
>JBGUVV010000123.1:0-4135 GCA_045220525.1 Kiritimatiellia bacterium | reverse complement strand
GCGTTGTGCGTCGTCGGCATTTCTGACACAATATCCCTCCGCTATGGGCGCGACGTTTTGTGCGCGGTGGCGGAGCGGAGGGGTGTCGCGAGTGAGGCAGCGGAGGACTCGGCGCCGTATGAGAGTTGTCGTACGCAGCCAGTGGTAGGTGCCGAGGCATGGCAGGCTGAACGAAGTAGATTGTCTAAGTGTGAAAGGCGCAACGAGGTCCGAAGCGAACGAGATCGAGCGAGCAGCCCCGACGCGGAGTTGGAGTCGGCGCGTTCGGCGAGACGAGCCTCCCGCCCGAAGCAAGCGGATATGGCGACGTATGCGCCGGAGTTGACCGAGTAGGGTGGGGTTTGGTAAAATGATTAAATACAAGGAGAAGATTACGAAATGGAACTGAAACTTCCGAAGAAGGCGCTTGTAACGGGCGCTGCGGGCTTTTTAGGCAGCCACCTCTGCAGGAGGCTGCTCGACGAGGGCTACGAGGTGACCGCCCTCGACAACCTGTTCACCGGCACGAAGCGCAACATCGAAGGTCTCATGGACAACAGGCGCTTCTCGTTTGTTCTGCACGACGTCACCCAGCCATATTGGGGCCAGTTCGACGAAATATACAACCTTGCCTGCCCGGCGAGCCCCATTCATTACCAGCACAACCCAGTGGAGACGATTAAGTCGAGCGTCCTCGGGATGATGAACATGCTTGACCTTGCGCTCAAGACGAAGGCGAAGATCCTCCACACCTCCACGAGCGAAGTCTATGGCGACCCGCTCGTGCATCCGCAGGTCGAGAGCTACTGGGGCAACGTCAACACCATCGGCATCCGCAGCTGCTACGACGAGGGCAAGCGGTGCGCCGAGACACTTGCCGCCGACTATCGCCGCGAATACGGCGTTGACGCGAGGATGGTGCGCATATTCAACACCTACGGGCCCAACATGCACCCGAAGGACGGTCGCGTAATCTCCAACTTCATCATGCAGGCCCTCGGCAACGAGGACATAACGCTCTTCGGCGACGGCCTCCAGACGCGCAGCTTCCAGTATTGCGACGACCTCATATGCGCGATGCGGCGCTACATGGAGCTGCCGCGCGCGACGATCGATGCCTTTTGCGAGAAGCACGGCCTTGGCGCACCTGTCATCAACACCGGGAACCCCGGCGAATACACGATCAGGCAGCTTGCGGAGGAGACCCTTCGCCAGATCCCGGAGTCAAAGTCCAAGCTCGTCTACCGGCCCATACCGGCAGACGACCCGAAGCGGCGCAAGCCCGACATCACGCTCGCCAAGGAGCTGTTTGGCTGGGAGCCGAAGGTTCCCCTCGAAGAGGGCCTCAAGAAGACCATTGCCTATTTCAGGGGCCTCACCGGCTGCTGACGTTTTTTGGTATAATTAGCATATGGAAATAGAAAACACCATAGGGCTCGAGACTCACGTCCAGCTGAAGACGAAGACGAAGATGTTCTGCGGGTGCCTCTTGAAGACAGGCTGCGAACCCAACAGGAACGTGTGCCCCGTGTGCCTCGGCTACCCGGGGGCGCTTCCCGTGATGAACAAGGAGGCCGTGAAGCTCACCGTCATCTCCGGCATGATGCTCGGCTGCGAGATAAACCGCCGCGCGACGTTCGACCGCAAGAACTACTTCTACCCCGACATGGCGAAGGACTACCAGATCTCGGAGAACGGAAATCCGCTGTGCATAGGGGGCGGCGTTGAGATAACCCGAGCCGACGGGACGAAGAAGTTCATCCGCATAAACCACATCCACCTCGAGGAAGACGCGGCCAAGATAAACCACTACGCCACCACTTCCGGGATCGACTTCAACCGCGGCGGGACCCCGCTCATGGAAATCGTCTCCGAGCCTGATATGGAGTCGGCCGACGACGCGATAGCGTATCTCACGGCGCTCAAGGAGATGCTCGTCTATGCGGGCGTTTCCGACTGCAACCTCGAAGAGGGCAACATGCGCTCCGACGTCAACATCTCGATCAGGCCGAAGGGCGAGACGAAGCTCGGCACGAAGGTCGAGATCAAGAACATGAACTCGTTTTCCGGCATCCACGCGGCCCTCGTCTTCGAGGCGCGGCGCCAGCGCGAGTGCATGGCGCGGTCGGTGCCGATCGTCCAGGAGACGCGCCGCTGGGACCCCGACGCGATGGAGACGGCGTCGATGCGCACGAAGGAAAACGCCCACGACTACCGCTACTTCCCCGAGCCCGACCTCGTGCCCGTGGAGCTTTCCGACGAGCAGATAGAGGAATGGCGACGCCTCCTCCCCGAGAAGCCGGCCGAGAGGCGCGTCCGCATGATGGAGGAATACGGAATCGCCGAATACGACGCGGAGGTCCTCTCGCGCGACAAGGCGAACGCCGACTGGTACGAGGCCGCCGCGAAGGGCCTGGACAAGAAAGTCGCCAAGCAGCTCTGCAACCTCTTCATGTCCGACGTGATGGCGCTCATGAACTCAAGCGGCAAGTCGATAGGCGAGTGCGCGATGACGCCCGCGGCGCTTGCGTCGCTCGTCAGGCTCTCGGCGTCGGGCGCGATCAACGGCCCCACCTTGAAGGAGCTCCTCCCAGAGATATTCGAGAAGGGCGGCGACCCGGAGGCGATAGTAAAGGAGCGCGGGCTTGGCGCCGTCAGCGACTCCGGCGCGCTGGAGGCCTTCGTCGACCAGGCGATCACGGCGAACCCGAAGTCAGTCGCGGACTTCAAGGCGGGGAAGAAGGCGGCCGCCGGGTTCATCGTCGGCCAGGTCATGAAGCTTTCAAAGGGGAAGGCGGACCCCAAGGCCGTCGGCCAGATGGTCGCCCGCAAGCTTTCAGAGGCGTGAGGGGCATGGCGGTGAAAACGGCATTCCACCTCTGCGCCGCGCTCGCTTGCGCCCTTGCCCTGGCGGGGTGCTGGTCGTATGAGGTAGTGCAGTCGAACATCTTCTCCGACGACGACGGCAACATCGTCTCGGTGAGCTACGGCAGGAGCGAGCGCGTCCACACGAACACCTTCCGGAACCCGACCAACGGCAAGACGCTTGAGTTCAAGACGAAGCTCGTCGTGGAAGTCGTCCTCCCCGACGGCGATTCGTTCACGGCCTGGCAGTGCATGAACTTCATGCAGTCCGGCACGATGTACAGGACCGACAACGAAGACTGGATGATCCTCGTAAACGGCTTTACGTGCCGGATATACAGAAACGACGACGACGGGAAGGGCGACTACCGCGAAGTCTATCGCGGCGTCCTCTGCGAGACGCCGGAAAGAGACGTGAAGAAAGACGACAGATGGCGTTCGATGAAGAAAGACTCGAGGGGTCGCTGGCAGTGAATCCCCTCGACAACATACGGGTCGTCCTCGTGGGGACGCTCTACGCCGGCAACGTGGGCTCCTCCTGCCGCGCGATGGCCAACATGGGCATCCGCCACCTGCGCCTTGCCGCGCCGAACCTCCAGAGCGGATGGGACGAAGCTGCGAGGATGGCCGTCCACGCGACAGACATCCTCGAGGCCCGCGAGGAGTTCGCGACGTTCGAGGAGGCCGTGGCGGATTGCGTCGCAGTCGTAGGCACGACGGCGCGCGAGGGCCTCTACCGCCAGCACGTGAAAGCCCCCGGCGACTGCGCGGCGGATCTCGTGGCGCTTGCGGCGACGGGGCCGGTAGCGATCGTGTTCGGGCGTGAGGACAAGGGGCTTGTCAACGAGGAGATCGCGCAGTGCACCCACCTCGTGAGGATTCCCGTTGACGAGGGCTACAAGTCGATAAACCTCTCGCAGGCCGTCCTGATAACGTGCTACGAGCTTTTTAAGGCGTCGGGCCGCTATGTGCCGCCGCACGAGAAGGCGCCCCCCGCCCCGCAGGCGCAGAAGATGCAGCTTGTGAAGAACTGGGCGAAGATGCTCATCGAGATCGGCTTCATGAAGCCGGAGCAGGAGGACCATTTTATGCAGGGCTTCCACAGGGTCTTCTCGCGCGGAGTCGTGACTAAAGACGACGCGGCGCTAATGCTCGGCGTTGCGCGGCAGGCGATATGGGCGAAAAAGAACGGTGAAAAAATTTTTGGTCGCCGGACAGACTAAATGCAACTAGGGGCAGGTTAAATGCACTGTAGCTCTGCGGTGTGCATTTAGTCTGCCAAATTGCATTT
>JBGUVV010000122.1:0-3578 GCA_045220525.1 Kiritimatiellia bacterium | reverse complement strand
GCCGACGTCGACGAGTGCCACCGCCTCTCGGGGCTCGTCCGCACCGACATCGCCGACCACATGACGAACGACATCCGCGAGAAGAACGTCTATCGCTTCTGCTGGATCGTCGATTTCCCGTTCTTCGAGAAGGATCCCGAGACTGGGAAGATTATCTTCTCGCACAACCCCTTCTCGATGCCGCAGGGCGGGCTCGAGGCGCTCAACACGAAGGATCCGCTGACGATAGAGGCTTATCAGTACGACGTCGTCTGCAACGGCATCGAGCTTTCCTCCGGCGCGATCCGCAACCACCAGGTCGAAGTCATGTACAAGGCGTTCGAAATCGCGGGCTACACGAAGGACGACGTAGTGAAGAAGTTCGGCGCCCTCCACCGCGCGTTCCAGTTCGGAGCGCCGCCGCACGGCGGAATCGCCCCTGGCGTCGACCGCATGGTGATGCTCCTCACCGACACGCCCAACATCCGCGAGGTAATCGCCTTCCCGATGAACCAGAAGGCGCAGGACCTCCTCATGGGCGCGCCGAACTACGTGACCGAGCAGCAGCTCCGCGAACTCCACATCAAGATCCGCGGAACAGGCTCCGAAGTCGAGGCCGGGCAGGCGAAGTGATGCCTGCCTCCTCCGCAACCGACGCAAACATACTGTGGCTGCTGGGGCTTTCGGCAGCCATATTCCTCGTCGTCCTTGCGCTGGCGTTCGCGGCGGAGCGACTCTTCCGCTCCCCGCCTCCCAAGATGTCGCCAATGCCCCTCGGCGCGGCGCTCGCGAAGTGGCTCCTTGCCGCGACGGCCTGCTCCACGGCGGCGACGCTTGCGCTGAACTTCGCCGCCGAGAAGCTGTCCACCGCGCTTGGGCTAGACCTACCGAAGCAGGATCTCGTAATACTCCTGCAGAACGGCAGCCTCGCCCCGTTCACCCGCGCCGTAATAATCGCCTTCGCGCTCTTCGAGGCTCCGCTTCTTGAAGAGGCGATATTCAGGCGATACCTCTACAGGAACCTCCTCCGGGCGAAGAGCCTCGTGCCGTGGGGGGCGATGGTCATATCGGGGGCGGTCTTCGCCTGCGTCCATTTCAACATGGTTACATTCGTCCCGCTGTGGTTCTTCGGCTCGGTGCTTGCATGGATATACCAGCGCACGGGGAGGCTTGCCGCGCCCATGACGGTCCATTTTCTCTTCAACGCCGTGAATCTCGCCCTCCTCTTCATGTTTCCCGAAGCGTAGATGAACGTCTGTTTCGAAACGTTCGGCTGCCGCCTGAACAGGGCCGAGGCGCTTGAGCGCGAGGCGGAGTGCCTTGCGAGGGGCTGGAGCGTAGTCCCTAGCCATGCCGAGGCGGACCTCGTAATCGTGCGTGGGTGCTCGGTGACTGCAAGGGCACAGGGGGAATGCGAAAGGCTAATCCGCCACCTGAAGGAAAAATACCCCCTCAAGAAGCTGATTGTCGAAGGATGTCTTCCAAAGGAGCTCAAGACCCACTACTCCTCGAAGGCAAAAGCGGTAACAGTCGCCGCAAAGCAGCAGCCGCAAGTCCCCGTGCGCACGGCAAGGGCCTATCTCAAGGTCCAGGACGGCTGCACCGGCGGATGCACGTTCTGCATCGTTCCGCAGTTCAGGGGAGGGCCGTCGTCCGTCCCGTTCGACGACGTCGTATCGAAGGCTCTGCGCTTCGCCGACGCCGGATACAACGAGATCGTCGTAACAGGCTGCAACCTCTCGCTCTACGAAAGCGGAGGCCGACATCTCCCGGACCTCGTAGATGCGCTCGCGGCAATCGGCGGCCCGCGAATCAGGGTGAGCTCGATTGAGCCGGGCCCGTGTGCCATGGAGACCGTCTCCGCAATCGCAGGACGTGAGAACGTCTGCCGCTTCCTGCATGTCGCAGTGCAGTCAGGCTCCCAGAAGATCCTCGCCGCAATGCGACGCCCCTACAAAGTCGTAGACGCCGAGAAGCTGATAAAGACGGCCAGCGAGCTCATGCCGGACGCCGGAATCGGATGCGACATGATGACTGGCTTCCCGGGCGAGCTTGAAATCGACTTCTTCTCGTCAAGCGGCTTCCTGAAAAGGCTCCCCTTCTCGAACGTGCACGTCTTCCCGTATTCCGAGCGGCCCGGAACTCTCGCGGCAGCCTTCCCAGACGCAGTTCCCAAGGAAATCCGCCGCAAAAGAGCACACATCCTCGCGGACATCGTGTCGCCCAAGCGCCTTGCATTCGCAAAGCGCTTCCTCGGCAAGACAGTGGAGATAGTCGTCGAGCACGAGTCGCGATGCGAAGGCTGGACAGGCGAATACCTCTTCTGCAGGGCAAACGGCAAGGCCGCGAGGAAGTCGAAGGCCAAGGTCCTCGTCACTCGCGTGCATTCGGACGCAACGCTCGAAGGCCGCGTCACAACGGCCTAAGCCACCGGAATGTAAGCCGCCTCTTCCGCAGCGTGCAGAATCTCTTCCGTCTCGCGGAGAGTGCGCACGGAATTGAGCCTGCGGCGCATTTCCGCCGCGCCGGGAAGCCCCGCGAAATACCGAAAGAGGTGAGTGTGCATCTTCACCGACACCAGCGCGTCAACCGACGGAACGCGCCCTTGCGGATCGCGCCGCGCAAGGAACTCCCTGTATTCAAGCAGAAGCTCGATGTGGCGGCGCGCGGCGGCCAACGAGCGGAGAGCGCCTGGAGACGAGGGATCCTTGAGCCTTGCGAATATCGAAGGCTCCGCAAGCGCAGCCCTGCCGACCATGATCGCATCCACGCCGGTAGATGCCATCTTGGATGCGGATTCCAAGTCCTTTATAGATCCGTTCCCAGTCACCGGCACGTGCGAACGGCTCACCACCTCCGCAAGAAGGTCAAGGCGGACTTCGCCGCCGTGCATCTGCGAAGTGTAGCGCGCGTGGATGGCGACTGCCGACGCGCCCGCCCTCTCCGCGGCGTCCACCGCCTCGAACACCGTATCCTCGCCAGGACGCGGACCAAGCCTCGCCTTCAACGTCACGGGAAGTGAGGTATTCTCCTTCATCGCCTTCAAAAGCGCGTGTATCTTCGCCGGGCTCTCCATGAGCTTCGCCCCCGCGCCTTCCCGCGTCACCTTCGTCATCGGGCATCCGGCGTTGAGATTGAGCTCCACCGGCCTCGCAAGCCGCCCCGAGGCGACGGCAGAATCGACTAACGCCGCGGCGGCCGCAAGGTCGCTTTCCTTCGCGCCGAAAAGCTGTATCGCAAACGGGCCTTCTCCGGGCATCGTCTCCATGAGGCGCCATGTCGGGACCGAACCGTGCGCGAGACCTGCCGCGGATACCATCTCGGTGTAGCAGAGGTCCGCGCCGCCTTCGCGGCAAAGAAGCCGGAACGGCGCATCGGTGAATCCGGCCAGCGGGGCGAGAAGGAGCCTCATTTCGCCGCAGCGCCCTTCTTGGGGGCTGGGGCTGGCGCGGCGGCAGGCGCGGCGGCGGGAGCGACGCCTGGCGTAAGCACCGGATCGGAATAAGGGGCCTTGGGATCCATCCGCGCGAAGGAAATGTAGCTTGGCGCGCCCCATCCGGTGCCGCGCCGCTTTCCGAACACCGCTATGTCAACGCGGT
>JBGUVV010000121.1:0-11112 GCA_045220525.1 Kiritimatiellia bacterium | reverse complement strand
CGTCCAGTGGTTCGAGGCGTTCTGGAACGGATGGGCGTCGGCGCGCAAGGACATTGTTCTGATTGTCTGCGGCTCCGCGGCGTCATGGCTTGTGAAGAAGGTGTTCCGCAATCGTGGCGGGTTGTACAACAGGGTTTCGGAGCAGATACACATTCGCCCGTTTACGCTCCACGAGTGTCGCGAGTACTGCCGCGTTGAGGGGCTGAGCCTTTCCGACATCGACATTGCGGAGCTTTACATGGCCTTCGGCGGAATTCCGTACTACTGGAGCATGCTCAAGAAGGGCGAGAGCGTTGCGCAGAACCTGGACAGGCTTCTATTCTCGCGGAACGGGAAGCTCAGGAACGAGTTTCGCGACGTGTTCGGGTCGCTGTTCGGCGAGAGCGTGGCGTACGAAACGATTGTAAGGGCGCTGGCGTCCGTAAAGAGCGGCATGCCGCGGGACGCTCTTCTGTCGTCATGCGGAATGGTCAAGGGCGGAAACGCCACGCGATACCTCGATGATCTCGAGGCATGTGGATTCATAAGAAAGTTCACTGCGTTCGGGAAGCGGAAGCGTGACGCGCTCTACCAGCTCATGGACAACTTCACTCTCTTCCACATGAAGTTCCTCGACGGGGAGTCAAATCCCGACGAGCATTTCTGGCAGCACTCCGCAAACCAGCCGTCCGTCAACGTCTGGCGTGGGCTCGCCTTTGAACGGATATGCCTTCAGCACGTGGCGCAGATCAAGGAGGCGATTGGAGTAGGCGGAGTTTTGACGCATGTGTTCGCATGGCGTCACGCTCCGGACTCCGAATGTCCCGAAGGAGCGCAGATCGACCTGCTGATAGAGCGGGCGGATCGGGTTGTCAACGTGTGCGAGATAAAATTCACACAGAAGCCGTATTTGATAACAAGGGAGTACAACGAGCGGCTGCGCAGGAAGGTTGCTGTGTTCGCATCCGTGACGAAGACCAGGCTGGCGCCCCACCTCACGATGATCACGACGTACGGAGTCTCCCGAAGCGGGTATCTTGGCGCGTTTCAGTCGGAGGTCACGCTTGAAGACCTCTTCGTCGATGTCAGGCGGTGAAGAGCACACGCGGCTGGTTTCGAGCGGGGCGGAGGGGAGCGAAACTGATGAAACCAGTCCCACACGGAGAGCCGTATGCGGGAGAACTGCACGTACGGTTCGATGAGGGGTAGCCGCTGAAAAACGGCGAAGTCCGTTTTGAGGGTAGTCGAAGACCGAGCGGGCGTACCCGACAAGGGGCGCTCCGCTCTACTCTACACCCTTTTTGACCGAGGCCGCGCAGATTTTCCGGGACAAGTGCAGGGACATCATCCGCAAATATCCGATCAAGCTGCAGAGCCAGGTACGGCACAGACTCTTTACCGACCCGGGTTTCAGCGAGGACGAGAACGGTGTCATCACCCTCGACGCGACCAGGTTCAAGGCGGGAGAGCTCTATTACGCCACCCAGAGGGCCATCGGCATGAACGGCTCGGCGCTGCCGAAATACATCGACGAGGATCTCTACCGCGAGCTTACGTCGCTGAGAACCGGCGAAAAGCGCGAGGCATATCTTGCGGATCTCGCCAGGCGGCTTCCCCCCGCCGCCGTCGAGGCGGCGCGCATTCGCCTTGACCAGGCCATCGACCACGCAATAAAGCTCGCCGCCGAATACAAGGTCGTAAGAAACGGCGACTTCGAGAGGCGTGATATGCAGAAGCGCCTCCTCGAGCCCGAGATCAACGCCGGCAATGTCGTCAAGCCGGTCGGCAGCTTCCAGCTCCAGCTGGAGCCGCCTCCGACGAGCAGGGAGAAGTACAAGAGGCAGATTGTCCGCCGGGCGAACATCCAGGTCAAGTCGTTCTTCATGCGCGACCTTTACAAAGCAGTCGTGAATGCCGACTGGTTGAGCTGAATCATTCAACTTTCTTCGGCGGCAAGGTGCACGTCTAACAGACGAACACCGTCAGATTGGTGAACCATGCCATCGACAAACGGCCGGAAGCCGCGCGCGGAGCCACAGCGCCGCGCAGGCCAGGGCGGACGAGGCCAGCATCGTCAGCCAGTAGGCGGGGATGCCCGGGGCGAACGCCCTCACGGCGAGAAACAGCGGAATCCAGAAGAGGAGTGATGTCGCGAACTGGATGCGGAAGACCGCGGCCGTTTCGCCGCGTCCGCGGAGATGCGCCTGCAGCACCTGGACGGCGGATTCGAACAGGGCCTTCGCGCACAGGATTATGACGAGAGCCTCTGCCGCGGCGGAGAATCCGTCCGCAAAGGCGGCGTCTCCCTTTGACGCGAACACGCCGAGTATCGCGCTTCCCGAGGCGGCCAGGACCGCGGTGAAGGCGGCCGAATGAATCGCCACAAGTCTGAGGGCCGGGGCGAGAAGGGCGCGCCGGTTCTCCCGCGCCGTGCGTGCAGTCATGATTTCCAGCGCCTGGGCGAGCCCCTGCGGAAGGGACTGGTAGATTCCGTTCACCGCGAAGGCCGCAGTGCTCGCCGCCACGGCCGCGCCTTCGCACTCGGCGAGCACGGCGGTGAACACGAAGAATCCGCCGATGTCGATGACGGCCCTCACTCCGTTCGGGATGCCGAGCGAGAGAAGCGTGCGGAAGTCGGCGCGGCAGATGCGCCGCGCGCTGCATTTGAGCGGACGGAGGCGGATCGCTGCCGCGAGAATGACGCAGGGAACGATGTGCGAGACGGTGGCGGACCATCCGGCGCCGCTTATCCCGCTCGTCGGCACGCCGAAGCGTCCGTTGATGAATATCGGCGCTATCGCCATGTTGACCAGAAAGCCGAATACCGTCACGGCTCCGACGAAGCGCGTTCTGCCCTGTCCGGTGAAGTATCCTCCGAGCACCGCCGCAAGCATGGTGAAGTATCCGTTCACGAGAAGAATGTCGTAGTAGGCGGATTCCGCCGCAAGGACCTCCGGGGCGGAGTTGAACGCGCCCAGGATGGCGTGTCCTGCCGGAGCCGCCAGTACAAAGTATGGAATTGACAGCGCGGCCAGGACGAGGGCGGAGCGGAACACGGCGAGCGCGCCGGGGGTGTCGCCGGATCCGTGCCTGTCCGCGAACACTGTTCCGGAGTAGCCGAGAGTCGAAATTGCAAGGGACGAGACTGCGACCGCGAGCATCGAGCCCGGAAGGGAGGCGTGAAGGGCGGTTGTGGACGATCGGGAGAGGAACAGGCTGGTGACGAACGTATTTGCGGCAAAGGCCAGCTGCGCGAATGTGAGCGGTAGCGCGAGCCGCTGGAGGGACAGCATCGTGTTCATGCCGACGTCTCCATGTTCGCGTCGCGCCATTCGCGCATGGTCATTCCGAAACGCTTCTTGAAGAGCCGCTTGAGATAGGCTTCGGAATCCCATCCGCACATGTTTGCTATCGGCGCGATTCCCTGTTTGGGATTTCTGAGAAGCTTCAGCACGTGCTCGAGGCGGACGTTCGCGATCTCCTCCGTGATGCGATGTCCTACGGCGTTCTTGAAGCGTGTTTCCGCGAGCCGCTCGGTGACGTCCATCGCCTTGACGACGTCCGAGGCCTTCAGTCCCGAGCACGCCTCGCGTCTTATGAGGTCGAGAGCGTCGGCGATTCGCTTGCCGACGAAGGCGAGCCGGCGCGTGGACAGGCGGGAGGTAACGCCGAGCGGCGTGTATTCGATGCGCTCCGGCGCACTGCCGCCGCGGATGCGCTTTGCGAGCAGCTTCACGGCGAGCCGGCCTGCGCCGCGGAAGTCGGGATGCACGCTCGAAAGCGACGGGTGCAGGTTGTCGCAGACCGCAGGGTCGTCGTCCACCCCGACCACGACGACATCTCCGGGAACGGAGAGCGCCATGTCGCGGCATACGCCGAGTATCACGGCGGCGATGTCGTCGTTCGCCGCGAATATTCCGCAAGGCTTCGGAAGTGACTCCATGAACGGCTTGAGGCGTGTCATGAAGTCGTTTTTGTTCCCGAACGTCCACGGATCCTCAAGCGTGTGGCAGACGTGTCCGGTTGCGGCGAGTATCGCCTTGAACCAGTCTTCGCGCCTGCGGCTCCAGCGGACGCGGCGGCTCCATCCTACGAAGGCGAAGTTCTCGCAGTCCGTGCGCGAAAGCTCGCGGTGGGCGAGTTCGGCGATGGCGGAGTCGTCGTTCTCCACGGCGAAGATGCTTTCGTCATCGTGCGTTCTGTCGTTCGGGTCGATGTGCACGATGGGGAGGCGTGAGAACGACCGGCGCGGCGGCAGCAGGTTGGAAGACCCCTCCAGGATGCAACCTATCGGCTTCCAGTAGTTCAGAACGGCCTTGATGGGATACTTGAGCCGCTGTACTTCGATCTCCTCCACATGCCATCCAAACCCGGTCGCGACCTCGCGGGCCCCTGCAAGTTCCGGTATGCGGGAACCGGAGTGCAGGTCGGTTATGAAGAGAACGGTGTCCATCTGCTGGGAATTGTACCATTATCTGTGGCGGAAAGGCAAGCGCAAAGTGCGGTTTTAGTTTGTTTTTTGGTGCGGTTTAGGTTATAGGAGGAGGATGGTATTTTGATATACTACAAGCATCAACAAGGAGAAGAACCATGATTGCCACCAAAAAAGCCCTGCCCCTCCTCGCTCTCACACTCGCCGCCGTCGGCGCATACGCAACCGACTACTACGTCGCCACCACCGGCAACGACAGCAACGACGGCTCGTCCGAAGCTCCTTTCGCGACGATCGACAAGGCGATTTCCACAGCCACCGAGGCGACCGACGTCATCCATGTAGCACCGGGCACATATTCGACGACGACAGCGAACGGCCCAACCCTTAAAGCGAAGCTTGTGGGAAGTGGTGAAACTCGTGGCGAGGTGGTGATTCAACCCGGCGGTACGTCGCGCGCCCTAAAGATGGACACGGCCAACGCATGGCTTGAAAACGTGACCGTTATCGGTGAAACGACCTTTCAGGTGACTACAGGCGGTGCGATATACATGACGGGAGGGACAATCACGAACTGCGTGATCCGAAGCGGCACGGCCAAGGCGAACAACAACGTCGCCGGCGGAAACCTCTACGTGAACAACGACGCAGCCCTCGTCACCGACTGCGAAATCTACGGCGGCTCTGCCCACAAGCGCGGCGGCAACCTCTATCTCGACCACGGCCTCGTCCAGAACAGCACCATATACAACGGCACGTGCGACGACAACATCGGCGGCAATGTCTACCAGTATCAGGGCACGATCTCAAACTGCGTCATCTACGGCGGCACCTCGCTCAACGACGGCGGAAACGTCCGCATGAACGGTTAGGGGACGATGGTCGATTGCGTCATTTCCAACGGCACAGTCCAGGCCAACGACAAAAAGGGAGCAAATGTCTATATGGACTCGACGGCGAATATGTCGCGCTGCCGACTTGTCGGAGGTTCAGATGTCCATGACAGCAACGGCGGCAGCCTCGCCGTCGGCTCCTCGACGGCCATCGTCGAGGACTGCCTTGTTGAAGGAAGCGGATGCGGCGGAGTCCTGTTCACCGGGACAGCGTATCTCTACAGCTGCACTGTCGTGAACAACGACAAGTACGGCATCTGGGCCTGGAACAACAGCGCACACGTGTTCAACACAGTCATCTACGGAAACACCGAAAACGACAGCAACAAGGACTGGACCGGCAACATGCCGAACGGCTCGACCGCCGAATTCCTGAACAACGCGGTCACGGAGAGCGGCAGCCGCCACACGACAGGCGACTACCCGACGGTCGTCCTGCTCGCTGACGCCTCAGCCTTTTCCGACTACGACAGCGGCAACTACCGTCCGTCCAGCGGCTCCGCGCTTATCGATGCCGGCGTTGCCGACCCGCGCGGCGCATCCGCCTCGACGACCGACCTCGACGGAAACCTCCGCACGAGCGGCACCATTGATATCGGCTGCTACGAGGCGCAGAAGGCCGAGATGATCGTCCACATCGATGGTGCCGTTTACGGCCAGACGTTTGCCCCGGCGACAGTAACGTTCACGCATTCGACCGACAATTCCGCCTCGCCTGAAAACGTGGTCTTCACATACGACTTCGGCGACGGCTCCGCCGAGGAATCCACCTCCGAACTGACGATTTCCCACGCCTACCTCGCGCCCGGCATTTACACCGTGAAGATTGCGGCGACGAACGCGTGCGAGGAGGAATTCGCGGAAATGACCTACGACGGCTATGCGCGCGTTGCCTCTTCGACGGTTTATGTAACACCCGGCAACGCCACATCCGGCACTTTCCCCTTCGACACCCCCGAGAAGGGCTACGGCAACCTCAAGACCGCCGTCCAGAACGCGCTTGACGGCTATACGCTCCTCCTCGGCGAGGGCGTCCATGAAACGGTCGATCAGGTTTCCTTCTCCAAGGCCATCACCATCCGCGGAACTGGCGCGACGCCTGAGGCGACAATCGTCCGCAACACGACGGCTGCTCCAAACACCTACTACCACCGTACGCTGGAGATGAACAATGCCGACGGTCGCATCGAGAACATCACCATCGAAAACGGCTGCGTGAGGAACCAAAACGGCGGCAATCTTCGGCTCGTTGTTGGTGTCGTCTCCAACTGCGTGATCCGCGGCGGCCTTGCCGTCGCCGACAACGGAAACGCCGCCGGTGCGGCTGTTGAACTCGCTGGGGCGGGGACGCTCACGCACTGCGTGATTTCAAACAACGTTGTCCAAGGGACATCGAACAGCGGCAGTTCCGCAGGCGGCGCCATATACATTCCATACGGGGCGAAGAACGGCCGCGTCTCGAACTGCCTGATCGCATATAACACCTACGTGACAAGCGGTGATGGACCCAAGGCCGGTGCAGCCGGCATCCGCTTCAACGGTAGCAACGACAACACGCAGATTGAAAACAACACCATCGCCGCAAACACTGTCGAGGGGTCGCTCACCGATGATTCTGCCGGCGTGTACTGCATGACATGGTACGGGCGCATGCGCAACAACATAATCGCCGGCAACTACGAGACGGGGAAATCGGCATTCACGGCGGTGAAGATGGATACCGACCACGTTACATACGTGAACAACCTCACTGATGCCGATAGCCCTGCGGAAGCGTTCTTCGCCGACTTCGCAAACGGCGACTTCTCGCTCCCGCCGACCAGCAAGGCGCGGAACAAGGGAACGTCCGACGGACTGGCGCTTCTGCCAGCAGTCGATCTCGCCGGGAATCCGCGCGTGTCCGGCAAGGCGATCGACGTCGGCTGCTACGAGTGCCAGAAGAGGCCGGGCATCGCGGTTCTCGTGTTCTAATTTAGGATGTCAGGCGTTAGCCCGATGAGGTCGATGCTCGCTGTCATGGCGTCGATTCTCCTGGTGCCGACGGCATCAGCCGACGAGCTTTCGCTTGCGAAAGGCCGGGCGGAGGCCGTGCATAGCGGCAGGCTGACGTTCGAGTCCGGAGGATCGGTGACGCTGCGCAGTTCGAGCGCGGAGTATTCGTCTGGATTCCGCCTGTTGCCGCCTGAAGGCAAAGTCTCGTTCGATCTTTCGTCGGGAAGATATCTCGCGGCAGACGTCGAAAGCCTTGCGGACCATCAGCAGCGCATTTGCCTGCAGATCAAGGACGCCTCGCGCGACGCATACGCGGGAATCGCCATTGACCCTGGCGAGAAGGCGACGATAAAGCTTCATCTGCCGCATGATTTCATCTACTCCTCGCCGTCCGGCGCAAGGGGCGTTAAGACTCTCGACACGCACAGCATAACGAGCATCGCGTTTCTCGTCGTGTGGCCGTACGAAGGGCAGTTCGACGGACTCGTCAACTGCCGCGTGTCGAATGTGCGCCTGATAGGAGCACCCGACTTCGCGCGTCATGCGCTTGCATCGTGGTACATGCCTTTCGTGGACAAGTTCGGACAGTTCGTGCATGGCACGTGGCAGCACAAGGTCCATTCGTACGACGAGCTTCGCGCCGACCTCGCCGAAGAGAGAAGCGCACTGAAAGGCGCGCCCAGCGAATGGGACGAATACGGCGGCTGGGCGAACGGCCCGCAGCTGGAGGCGACTGGACATTTCCGCACGGAGAAAGTGGACGGCAAGTGGTGGCTCGTTACCCCGTCAGGACATCTCTTCTACTCTCTCGGCATAAACGTCGTAAAGATCGAGAGCGACGCGGCGAACGGCAATGCGCATCCCGAATGGTACGAAAGCGCCGCGCGTTCGGCGATGAGCTTCACGACGTGGAACCTGCGAGAGAAGTTCGGGAAGTCCGGCTTCGACGACGACTACTACGACTTAGTCCTCAAGAGGCTCGACTCGTGGGGAATCAACACGATAGGCAACTGGTCCGACGGCGCGCTGACGAAACTCGGACGCAAGCCGTATGCTGTTGCTGCCGTGTCGAAGCCCGACTCTCTGCCGTATCTTGAGAGCGGATTCTACGACACGCTCGATGCGACATTCCCCGCGAAGATGCGAGAGGCCGTCTCCAACGCGCTCTCGACTGCGGGCTCTGCGCTTGCGAAGGCTGCGACGGACCCGATGTGCATCGGATTCTTCATCGACAACGAGCTGTCGTTTCCGACGGACAGCGCATACTACGAGCCGTACTTCAAGGCTTGCAAGGAGGCCATAGACGCCATTGCGCCGGGCAAGCTGTATCTGGGGTGCCGATTCAAGGGGCTTCGCAATCCGGATGCTCTGTGGAACGCCGCGGCCAAATGGTGCGACGTTGTTTCCGTCAACTCGTACGTGAACAGTGTCGCCGTGTTTACCGACGGCAATTACGCCGCGCCGAAGTTCGACCGCCCTGTTCTCCATTCAGAGTTCCACTTCGGCACGATGCACCGCGGCATGTTCTCTGCGGGACTGTGCCCCGTGGGCGACCAGTGCGAGCGCGCCAGAAACTATAGGCGTGTCGTGGAGGGCGCGCTCAGGCATCCGCTTTTCGTCGGGTCGCACTGGTTCCAGTACCGCGACCAGCCGCTTGTCGGGCGCGGCGACGGCGAAAACTACCAGATAGGCTTCGTCGATGTGTGCGACAGGGTGTACAGGAACCTGTCCGAGGCCGCGCGCGCGGTCGGCGAAAGCATGTATGAAACGCGCTACGGCGGAAAGTGAGGGGGTTGATGAAACTGTTTTTCTTGTTGTCGTGTCTGGCGTCCTGCGCATTCGGCGCGGCACCGTCGCTGGACGGCTTCCATTCCGTCCACAAGGCGCAGATGGAGCGCGAGGGGGAGAACTGCGTGCTCGTGAAGTTTCCGAGCGCCGAGTGGGGCTCGGGAATCAAGTGGGAGTCTGCGAAGGGGATGGATTTCTCCGGGGCGAAGTATCTCGCCGTTGATGTGGAGAACCTCTCGAAGAAACGTCAGTCACGCCTGACGATGCACGTGTCGGCGGGCGTTGCGGACGGCGATTCAGGCGATCACGCGGTCGCGATTCAGAAGAAGAACAGGTCGGTCAACACCGGTATCGGGCTGAACCCTGGCGAGAAGGGCACGATGCGCCTTCTGCTGACGCATCCCGCGATATACGGAGCGCCGGAGGGCGCGAAGGGTCCGTACGTGATCGACACGGCGCATGTGACCTCCGTCCACTTCCAGATGCAGTGGCCGTACGAGGACGAGGTGGACGACCTCGGCGACATGAGAATCTCCAACCTGCGGCTTGAAGACGAAGTTGACGCGGCGCGGAAGGTCGATCCTGAGAAGTATGTTCCGTTTGTTGACAAGTACGGACAGTTCGCGCACGCCGACTGGCGCTTCAAGGTAAAGGACGACGCGACGTTCGCGAAGGATCTTGCGGCGGAGAACGCTCGCCTCAAGCCGGCGCCGAAATCGTGGGACCGCTTCGGCGGATGGAAGGACGGGCCGAAGCTCAAGGCAACGGGAAACTTCCGCACGGAGAAGGTCGATGGCAAGTGGTGGCTCGTCACGCCGGAGGGACGGCTCTTCTTCTCCGTCGGACTCGACGTCACGCGCATAATGACGGACATCTCAAACGGCAATCTTCATCCTGACTGGTACGAGTCGCCCGTTCCGGCGGACGGCAAGATGGCGTTCACCATCTGGAACCTCGAGAAGAAGTTCGGCAAAAAGGACTTTGCCGACGACTACTTCGATCTCGTTCTCAAGCGCTTCGACTCTTGGGGGTTGAACACTATCGGCAACTGGAGCGCGCCGGAGCTGTCGCTCAAGTCCGCGAAGCCGTACGTCATGAGCGTGCTTGAACGGGCGAAGGGCGTGAAGCGCCATCCGAAGTTTCAGATCTACGACCTGGACGAACCAGAATTCGAGCAGAACATGCGCTCTGCGATCCGGGCGCGGTTTGCGGAAGACGCCGCGCTCGCTCATGCGGCGAAAGACCCGATGTGCATCGGCTTTTTCGTCGATAACGAACTTCAGTTCCACAAGTGGATTCCCGAAATCGGCGAAGGGCGCGCGGCGGCGGGCGTAGATCTCTACTTCCGAATCTGCAAGGAGGAACTCGCCAGGGCGGCACCCGGCAAGCTCTACCTCGGCAGCCGCTTCGTCGGCTTCAGGCAACCCGGCCTTCTCTGGCGCACGGCGGCGAAATACTGCGACGTCGTCACGGTAAACGCATACGCGAACTCGGTGTACAACCTTTCGGAGAAGATGTTCGCCAGAGGAGGCGACAAGCCGATTCTGGTCGGCGAGTTTCACTTCGGGTGCCTCGACCGCGGCATGTTCAAGCCGGGGCTCGCGCCGGTATGGAGCCAGACCGAGCGCGCACGCAGCTTTACGCGTTTTGTCGAAGGCTGTCTCCAGCATCCGCTCTTCGTCGGGTGCCACTGGTTCCAGTACCGCGACCAGCCGCTCCTCGGACGCGGCGACGGCGAAGCGTACGAAATCGGATTCGTGGATGTCTGCGACCGTCCGTATCCGGAGATGACGCGCGCGGCCCGTGCGCTCGGCGAGTCGCTGTACGAAAAGCGCAAGAAGGGCGTCTGGTAGGAGCTTTATGAGAATCGTGTTTCTTTTCGCAGCTACGTTGCTTTCTCTCGCGGCGTTGGCGCAGTCGCGCAAGACGATTCCGCTTTCCGGTTCGGGTTGGCTTTGCGACGGCGAGGAGGTCTGCGTTCCGCATACGTGGAACTCGCTGGACGGCGCGGACGGGTCGCCCGAGGGC
>JBGUVV010000120.1:0-2740 GCA_045220525.1 Kiritimatiellia bacterium | reverse complement strand
AATCTTGAACAGGCCATCGAACGCTGCGGGACGAAGCAGGGCAATCGCGGCTTCTCCGCAGTGCAGACGGCTGTCGAAATGGTAAATGTCTTGAAAGGCATAAAGATCAAGTAAGGAAAAGTAAAGAAATGAAGGAAGTGAAGAAGGTTGCGTTTCTGACGGCTGGAGGGCTTGCGCCCTGCCTGTCGAGTTCCATCGGGTTCCTCATCGACGAGTACGGGAAGAAGGCTCCAGGCGTAGAGATGATCGGATACGTCAACGGCTACATGGGCCTCTTGAAGGGCGAGTCGATTCCGGTTACGCCAGAGGTCCGCGCAAAGGCGCTGATATTGACAAAGCACGGCGGAAGCCCCATCGGCAACAGCCGTGTGAAGCTCACCAACGTCAAGGACTGCGTGAAGCGCGGCCTTGTGAAAGAGGGCGAAGATCCCCTCAAGGTTGCGGCGGACCAGCTCGTCAAGGACGGCGTTGACGTCCTCCACACGATTGGCGGCGACGACACCAACACCACTGCCGCGGATCTTGCCGCATATCTTGCGAAGAACAACTACCCGCTTATCGTCGTCGGTCTTCCGAAGACCATCGACAACGACGTCTATCCGATCAAGCAGTCGCTTGGCGCGTGGACCGCGGCGGAAGAAGGGGCGAAGTTCTTCATGAACGTCGTTAAGGAAAACAGCGCCAATCCGCGCGCCCTCACGATCCACGAGGTGATGGGCCGCAACTGCGGATGGCTCACGTACAAGACGGCGCAGTATTACCGCAAGATGCTCAAGGCGATGGCGGCAAAGGGCCTTTTCCTCGATGCGTTCAACCTCACGATGGCGCGGCAGGACGTCCACGCCGTCTATGTGCCCGAGTCCAAGATAGACTTCAAGTCGGAGGCAAAGCGCCTTTCCGCTATCATGGACAAGTGCGACGCGGTGAACATCTTCGTCTCCGAGGGTGCAGGCGTCAAGGACATAATCGCGGACATGAAGCGCCGCGGCGAGGATGTCCCGCTTGATGCGTTCGGCCACCCGCGCCTCGACAAGGTAAACGTCGGCCAGTATGTCGGCAAGCGTTTTGGCGAGCTTCTCGGCGCAGAGAAGGTCCAGGTGTTCAAGAGCGGCTATTTCGCCCGCTCGGCGGCGCCTAACAAGAAGGACCTCAAGCTCATCGAGAAATGCGCGCGCAAGGCCGTAGAGTGCGCGCTCAAGGGCGAGTCCGGCGTGATCGGCCCTGACGAGAACGCGTCGGCCAAGATCAAGGCGTGCGAGTTCAGCCGCGTCAAGGGCGGAAAGCCCTTCAACGTCCGCAAGGGCTCGTTCCGCAAGATGCTCGGCGAGATCGGCCAGCCAAAGCCGCGCAAGAAGCGCACGGTAAAGTAAACCTGCCGCCGTCATGGCCGAGAAAGGCGTAATAGTCGAGTTTGATTTTGCCGCCATGGACGGCGCGGGCCTTCTTTTCGAGACGACTAAGGCCTTCCTGCAGAAGCTGGACGGGATTGCGTTCGACCAGCGCGTCGAAGCCCGTATCTTCGCAGGCAACAACTACTTGAGCGCGCTCACTTCGTATTTTGCGGAGGTGAAGACGAAGAAGACGGCCCAGAAGGCGGCGAGGGACATTCAGGCTGCGTTCTGCGATGTCCTTGCCGAGGCGATGCCGAAGTCGGTGTCTATGGCCTTCAAGAACTTCGTTGGCGCGCTTTCGGACAAGGGCGTGAAGGTGGTAATCGCCACGCGTGCGCCTCTTGAAGTCGTGACGCCTGCGTTTGAGCCGATCCTAAGCGACGGAGTCACCCTCTTTCGCGAGGAGTCGGCGTGCTATGGGGCGGTGAAGTGGGATTCTTGGCGTCGCGCTTGCGTTATGAACGGCATGAGCCGGCCTTCCACTATTGCAATCGCGGGGTCCGGCTACAGCGTAAAAGCCGCGCTTGTCGCGGGTATCGGGGCCGTCGCCGTCGAGCGTGAGCGCGTGGCATACCAGGATTTCAGCGGCGCCGATGCCGTCATCGGGGATCTTTCCGCGAAGACGGCGAAGAAAGTGCTCTCGGTTTTGAGAGTCGAGTGAGCTCGCGCATGACAGGCATAGAGAGGCTCCACGACATCATGACGCGCCTTAGGGATCCCGAGAAGGGGTGCCCGTGGGACAGGGAGCAGACTCTCTCCTCGCTCAAGCCGTGCCTCCTCGAAGAGACGTATGAGCTCCTTGGCGCGATGGACGCCCCCGAGAACAAGGCGAACTACATCGAGGAGCTTGGGGACGTCCTTCTCCAGGTGATGTTCCAGAGCGTCATGGCCGAGCAGGAAGGGCGCTTTACCTTCGACGACGTCGCAAACGCGATTTCCGACAAGCTCGTCCACAGGCATCCGCATGTGTTTGGCGACGTAAAGGCCGACGATTCCGCGGCCGTCTTGCGCAACTGGGAGCAGATCAAGCAGATGGAGCATGCCAAGGAGGCGCGGCATTCCGCCCTCGACGGCGTGCCGAAGGCCCTGCCGTCGCTTCTCAAGGCCCAGCGCACGCAGGAAAAGGCCGCGAGGGTCGGCTTCGACTGGAAGGACGCCTCGGGTCCGATGGCGAAGATACGCGAGGAGCTTTCGGAGCTGGAGGAGGCCGTTGCAAAGCGCGCCTCTTCGCGCCTTGCCGATTCCGCAGACGTCAAGGCGGAGCTTGGAGACCTCCTTTTCAGCGTGTGCAACCTTGCCCGCCATCTTGGAGTTGATTCCGAATCTGCGCTTGAAGGCACCACGGGGCG
>JBGUVV010000119.1:0-4239 GCA_045220525.1 Kiritimatiellia bacterium | reverse complement strand
AAGAACGGCCACACCGCGGCGGCCATGGCGCATCCGATTCCGTAAGCGTGTCTTTGGAAGAAAGTCATCGCGCAGTTATTCGCGGGCTAAAGGCCGCGAACCTCCATTTTTAGCCGCTTCGCCTCCGCAGCTACGGCGGAAAGGACTGTATCGAGAACGACGTCGTTAACCACGTCTTCCGGAACTCCGGGGACATGCAGGGCGATAACCTCGTCAAGCTCGGCGGCGCGGCGCATCGCGCGGACGATGTCTGGCGCGGAATAGCTGCGGGTCCCGCCAATCCCCACCGCCGGAATCTCCCCGAGCGAATCTGCGTCTTTGCACTTGACGAACGGCGAGTCCGGCATCCCAGAGCATAGCGGCTTGTATCCGTTCGGCTTCAGCGAATATCTTGCGTCGCGCCAGCCGGTCTTGTCGCGCCCTTCGAAGAAAACGACAAGACGCCCGCGTCCTCCGCATGCCGCGGGGTTGTATCTCTTCTTTGGGTAGTTGCGCGCCCTGACAAGACACCCCTTGTTTATCGTGCCTTTGTCTCCATCTATCTTCTCCGTGCGCCCGGTGAAATAGTCGCCGTCAAGCTTGACTATCCCGACGTCGCCGCCGTCAAGCCAGCGCTCGAACGACGAAAGATCCCTCGGCGCGGTGATTACGCCCTTCGGGCATCCTGTGCAGCCGTATATGCCGAAGAGGAACCGTCCGTCCTCGAACGCCGCCGTCTGGATTCCCATGAGTGTAAAGCCGGTGGCGAGCTCATGGCGCTTGACAAGGGCGAAGTCGCCGTCGTATTCATAGACGTAGTTTCTCTCATGCGTCGCGGGAAGCCCGCCTACGACATAGAACCTGTCGCCCACGAACGTCATGCCGCCTGCGCCGTGAGGCATGTCGATCTTCCACGTCTTGAGATGCTCAAGCGTCTTCGCGTCGTAAGAGCTGATTTCGCTAACTCCCTCGTTTTCCTGGTTGAACTTGCCCCTGTTAACGGCTACATATACCACGCCGTCCTTCACGCACAGGTCGCCCTGATGGCGCGGCGCATCGACGCGAGCGAGCAGCTTTCCCGCAAGGTCGGTCTTCACAATCACGGTGGTGAAGCTCCAGTATATCGACTTCCCGTCCGTGGCGACTCCCTGCAGATGGCCGCCATACTCCCCTTCGCAGCATATCCTGTCGGGAAGCGCGGCAATCGCCGCTGACATTGACGCGCACAAGGCCAATATGGAAAGAGCTGATTTCGTCATTGGGAGAAACTTCCTTTCTCAGTACATCTTTTCGTATTCGCCGCGCCCCACCCTCTTCATCGAATGGAACCCCGCGCGTTTCGCGCGGTAGTGGAGGTCGGTCTTTGAATGCGCAAGCCCCGGGGCCTGTATGACGCGGTGCACCGGCGAACCGCAGTCAGGGCAGACCGAAAGCGGCGAGTCAGCCAGGTGCTGCATCACCTCGAACTGCCCGTTGCACTTCGGGCAGCCCTTGCCCTCTTCCTTCGCCTCATAGACGTAAAGAGGCATCCCTCTACCTCGCCTCCCTTACGATATACGCCGGGCGGCGCTTTGCTTCGCGGAAAAGAGCCGCGAGATAGAGGCCGAGGACTCCCGTCGCAAGGAGCTGAAACCCTCCAAGGAGAGCGAAGACCGCGACGATAATCGAACAAGAAGAGGGAACTGCCGAGAACGCCGCCCACATGACTGCGAGATACGCAATCCATCCAATGGCCGCAATGCAAGAAACTGCCCCGGCAAACGTGGCGAGGTGGAGCGGAGCCGTTGAGAACGCCAGTATTCCGCGAAGGGAGTAGGCGAAAAGCGAGCGGAGCGACCATTTCGAGACACCCGCCGCCCTTGGGGAGTTGGGGCAGTCGAACCACTTGGTGCGAAAGCCCACCCACTGGTAGATGCCCTTCGAGAAACGGTCTCTTTCCTTGAGCGATAGAACCGCGTCCACGACCTGCCGCGTCATCATGCGGAAGTCCATGGAGCCGTCCTTGAGATCGACATCCGAGAACGAGCGCATGACTGCGTAGAACCGACGGGCGAACCACCCACGCGAAAACGACTCTCCGCTCCATGTCGTGCGCCTCGCGGCGGCGCAGTCGAAGCCCTCCTTCTCGATCGCCTCAAGCATCGCAGGCAGGAGCGCGGGATCGTGCTGAAGATCGACGTCCATCGTCACCGCGATGTCGCCGGTCGCATGGGCGAGCCCCGCCAAAAGCGCGGCCTCTTTCCCGAAGTTCCGCGAAAACGACACGTAGCGAATGCGCTCGTCGCGGTCGGCGAGGGTCTTTATCTCCGCAATTGTCGAGTCTGACGATCCGTCGTCCACAAAGACAATTTCCACGGGGTTTTCAATCCCGAGCGCAAAGACCGCCTGCGCAAACTTTGCGATGCACGATTCCTCGTTGAACGCCGGCGCTATGACGGAAAGCTTCTTCATGTGCTGCTCCCTACCTGTCGGTAAGATTCACGTATGGGCGTGGGTGGAATATGGGCTTGTAAGCCGGGCGGATTATCGGCCCTCCGTTCACAAGCTCTTCCATCCTGTGCGCACACCACGAAACGCTGCGCGCCACGGCGAAGAGCGGAGTGTAGAGGTCTTTCGGGATGTCAAGCATCTCATACACAAAGCCGGAATAGAGGTCGACGTTCGCGCACACGTCTTCTGCGGAAGGATGGCGCCTCCTTATGATCGCAGGGCCCATCGCCTCGATGAGCTCCAGGAGCGCCATTCCGTCCTCGCGCCCCTTTTCCTTTGCAAGGGCGCGCGCCTTCTCCTTCAGCATCTGTGCGCGGGGATCGGAAATCGTATATACGGCGTGCCCGAGGCCGTAGATGAGCCCCGTGCCGTCGCCCGCCTTCTTGTCAACTACCTTGACGAGGTACTTTCCGAGCTTCTCGGAGTTCAGGGGATTCTTCACGTTCTCGAGGATCTCCGCCGTCTGGCGCATAACGCGAAGGTTCGCGCCGCCGTGGCGACCGCCCTTGAGGGAGAGGATCGAGGCCGCGACGGACGAATACGTGTCGGAGCTCGACGACGTCACGACGTGCGTCGTAAACGACGAGTTGTTTCCTCCGCCGTGCTCGGCGTGCAGGATGAGCGCAAGGTCGAGCGTCTCCGCCTCAAGCCTCGTGTATTTTCCGTCCTCGCGCGTCAGCATGAGGATGTTCTCGGCCGTGGACTTCTTCGGGTCGGGGTTCCTAAGCATCAGCGAAGCGCCGTTGAGGTAGTGGTTCTTCGCCTGATACGCATACGCCGCCACCGTAGGCAGTGCGCCTATGATCTGCACCGACTGATCGAGGCACCTCTCTATCGAAAGGTCGTCGGGGTCTCCGTCGTCGAACGCATACATGAAAAGAACGGCGCGGGCGAGCGCGTTCATGATGTCGCGCGGAGGGTTGTGGAGTATGGCGTTTTCCTTGAAGCCGTCAGAAAGCTTGCGGGCAGAGCCTATGAGGTTTTTCCACTCTACAAGCTGCCGCGGGGTCGGGAGCTCGCCGAAAAGGAGAAGGTAGGCCGTTTCCTCGTAGCCGAAGCGATGTTCGCGCTTGTCGGCCTCGACAATGTCCCTCACGTCTATTCCGCGATAGAAAAGCTCTCCCGGAATGGCCTGCTTCTCGCCCTCGTTCATCATGTAGCCGTGGACGTTGCCGACTGTCGTAAGCCCCACGAGCACACCTGTCCCGTTGTCGTTGCGAAGCCCCCTCTTCACTCCAAACTTGCGATATAGCGCAGGGTCGATGTAATCGGCCTTGCGCACTTTCGCAACTTGCTTCTTAAGCCATTTCTCTGGTATCATCTTTCGCCTTTCTCTCAAATCTTTAGTATTATACCTAAAAACCGCCTCAAAAGGCAAGTATGATTCCAACGGCCTTTTGAAGCGCCCTGCCGCGGTGCGACATCGCGTTCTTTTCGGCTGGCTCCAGCTCCGCAAAAGTCTTCTCGCATCCATCCGGAACGAAGAGGGGGTCGTATCCAAAGCCGTCTTTTCCAGACGGCGCCTGAGCTATCCGCCCGAAGCAGCGCCCCTCCGCCAAGTGCTCGCCTCCAGAGGGATCCGTGAGCGCAATGGCGCACGTGAAATTTGCCCTCCTGTCGGCAACACCCCGAAGCTTCGCGAGAAGCTTCTCGTTATTTAGCTGTGCGCGCGTCTTTCCCTCGGCCTCGGCAGGCTCGGAATATCGCGCGCTCCTGACCCCCGGCTCGCCGCCGAGGAATGCGACTTCAAGGCCGGAATCGTCAGCCATG
>JBGUVV010000118.1:0-2018 GCA_045220525.1 Kiritimatiellia bacterium | reverse complement strand
ACGACCAAAGCCTTATCCGCTGCTGACAAAACCGCGCTCGGAGTATCGCCCGGAGGAGGTCATATGAGCCTTAAGTTAGCGGCATTCAGCTCTGACCCTTTTCCTACCCCTTCTTTCCTACGAAGGCGAGACCTCGCCAAGGGTGCGTGACTTGATGCTACTAAAAGGGAACCTAAAATGAGACTGAATAGAATCATCCTGTGCGCAGCATTGCTTGCGACAACGTGTTTCGCCGACGCGCTTTCAGTGAAAATGCTTCCTGGCGAGAAGTGGTGGGGGCTCTGCAATGACTTCGGGCGCGAGATGCCGTTTTCGGAAAAGAGCGACTTCAAGTGCGACCTCAGGCAGGACAACTACGCCCACCAGTCGCTGTCTCTGCTCTGCTCGGACAAGGGCCGCGTGGTCTGGTGCGCGGAGCCTGTCGGCGTGAAGATTTCTGGCGGCGAAATCTGTCTTGAGTCCGACAAGGGCGAGATTCTCCTCGTGAACGATGCCGGGCGCAGCCTTGCAGAGGCGTTTCGCTATGCGTCGAAGAGGTGGTTTCTTCCGACAGGCGAAGAACCGGAGCTTCTCTACTTCGCGGCGCCCCAATACAACACGTGGATAGAGCTTACCTACCACCAGAACGAGAAGGACATCCTTGCCTACGCCAAGTCGATGATCGACCACGGGCTTCCGCCGGGCGTTTTCATGATCGACGACACCTGGCAGCACGGCTACGGGGAATGGGAGTTCGACGCGCGGCGGTTTTCGGATCCGAAGGGCATGATGGCGAAGCTCCACGCGATGGGGTTCAAGGTCCTGCTCTGGATGTGCCCGTTCGTTTCGATGGACTCGCCCGCCTACCGCCGCATAGCGTTCGGGAAAAATCCGGACGACGTGCGTGGCTATCCGATGAAGGGCGGCTTCCTGACTACGTCGCGGGAATCGACTTGCCTGGACCGCAACGTGCCGCCAGTGGCGACGATACAGTGGTGGAACGGCAAGAGCGCGCTTCTCGACTTCACGCACCCGAACGCCGTCGCATGGTTCACCGAGCAGTTGGATCGCCTCGTCAGGGACTACGGCGCGGACGGCTTCAAGTTCGACGGCGGATCCGTGAGGTTCTACACGGGAGAGCGCGCAGATTCGCCGTCCGGCACCGGGCTGCCCGGCTTGTGCGCACACGATCCGTCGGCTTCCCCTGTGGAGCAAAGTGCGCTCTACGGGAAGTTTGCGCTCAAATACAAGGGCAGCGAATACCGCAATGTCTTCGGGTATGCCGGCAAGCCCGTAATCATGCGCCTTCACGACAAGGACCATTCGTGGGAAGCGCTCCGCCGTCTTGTGCCGGACATGCTGGTGGCGGGATTTGTGGGCTGCCCATTCATCTGCCCGGACATGATCGGCGGCGGCTCGTGGACGGCGTTTCTGCCGGGCGCCCCGTTCGACCCGGAGCTCTTTGTCCGCTCCGCACAGGTGCATGCGCTTTGCCCGATGATGCAGATATCGGCTTCCCCCTGGCGGGTGCTTGAGAAGGAGCATCAGAGGATTTTCTCAGAGGTCGTCTCGTTGCGCCAGAAGTTCGCGCCTCGTTTCGTGGAGCTGGCGAAGGAGTCGGCGAAGACGGGCGAGCCGATTATGCGCAACCTCGAGTATTGCTTTCCCGGGATGGGCTATGCGGAGGTAAAGGACGAGTTTATGATGGGCGACAGCCTTCTCGTAGCGCCGGTCATGGAGAAGGGCGCGGCCTTGCGCAAAGTCCTGGTTCCGCCCGGAAGGTGGCGTGCCGACGACGGGAGCGAAGTGATCGGCCCCTGCGAAATCACGGTTGCCGCGCCGCTTTCGCGCCTCCCGCACTTCGAACGCTTGGCGTCTCGGCGGCCATAGTTGACTTTTAAGGTGGTTTTTCGGTATAATTCAGCAAATGGCACTCTTCGTACCAAAAGATAGGCGTTCTCTATTCCGCCAGTTTCTCGGTGGAATGTACGATGCCGTCGTCATAACGGACCCCAACGGGCACATACTCGACATCAACG
>JBGUVV010000117.1:0-3527 GCA_045220525.1 Kiritimatiellia bacterium | reverse complement strand
TATAGGATTTCTCAATCAATCTGGTTTCCGCTCTTTCGTTTGAAACATCCCTTTTACACGCAGAGGCCCTTCGCATCCACGGGCATTGCCCCGCTTCCCCGCTACTATGGCCTCGTCCGACTACTGCTTTCGCTTTCGCTACACGCAGTCCTCCCGAGTTCCCTTGCTGAACTTTCCGAACACGCGACCCTCCTATGCCCCGCCGAGTTTCATCCGCCCAAGCCAGTTCGGCGGAATCCTGTTGGCTTCATGATGTCAGAACACTGGCCACTCGGGATTTTGGTAACGAGGCTTTACGAAGAAGGTTCACTTGCGTTGTCGCTTATTCGTTTGTCTGGCGAGACTCGCGCACATCGGTCACGCACCCGCTTGCGCGTCCTTCGGATCGCCTTCGGCGAGGTTCCCTCCGAAAGGCTTTCGCCTTTTTGCGGTGCATCTCTGCACGCCTCACCGTCCTAACTGTATGCTGACTTCTTTCAGCGAGGAGAAGGAATTTTTGATGCGTTGGCCGTAGCAAAACGGTCATTGCCGACTAGTCGTCGTTTGCGACAAACGGGCGTTCATCCGCCTGCGCAAGCGAGAAAACCAAGCCTTCCGTCTCGATCCCGCGTACATGCCGGCAGTACAGCCCACAGGCCGGCAGGATGGAGCGGAACATGTTGGGGCTGGGATAGCCGCTTTCGTTCGGATACACCTCCCCCACGTCTGCCGCCGTCGCCCCGCCCGCCAGCTTTATTCTCACGTTTCGAAGCGTCACATTCTCAACTTCAAGGCCGTCCGCCCCGACAATCGAACTCGCAGTCGGACCCTCCGCGACCGCCTTCACGTTTTCGATGAGGACGTTCCGCAGGCATGTCGCCTTCCCCGGCTCGGGCTGGTGCCTTCTGCCAAGACGGATTGCGAGCGGTACGCCGTAGCCTTCAATGTCAATGTTGCGCACGACGATGTTCTCCAGCCGGCCACCGTCAACGCACTGGATTCCGATTCCGCATATTCCCGAAATGTCATTGGTGATCCCGGCGACGAGCTTAGACCATGGGAAGCGGTGGTTCATCCTCGTGCGCGGAAAATCGCAGTCCTCCACGAGGATGTCGCGGACGTCTCCGTAGCTGCCCGTGCCGATTTTGAAGGGATACGCCATGCTCGCAAGCCGACAACGGCGAATGACGATGTTCGTCACGGCAAAGGACTTGTCGCTCTCAGACTTCACGGCGACGGCGTCGTCGTCCGCGTCGATGTCGCAGTCCTCGATCAGCACGTTGCGCGACTCTATGTCGATGCCGTCGTTCGTGTTGTTGACGTGGTTGAAGCACGTAACGCGCCGCATCGCCACGCCGTCGCAGTTCCTGAGGTGGCATCCCCACGCCCCGCCGCGCCTGTAGGTGAAACCCTCCAGCCGGACGTTGCGGCAGCGGTTGAAGCACATGAGCTTCGGAAGCGTCTGCGGCTGGCTTGCGCCGTCCATGTTCTTGCCGGTCTCCACGAACGCATAGCCTCGTCCGTCCAAGATGCCTTTTCCGCGAATAGCCACGTTCGTGGCGTCCTCGGCATAGACGAACGTCCTGCGCACCGGATCTGGATGGTAGTCGCCGGGATCGACGCTTGCGATCAGAACCGCGCCCTCGTCCAGCTCCAGCGTGACGCCAGAGCGCAGAACGAGAGGCTTGACGTGCCAGACTCCCATTGGGACGCGCACCGTCCCTCCGCCGCTTGCGGCCGCGGCGTCGATCTCGATCTGCCAGCGTTCCGTCGGCGGCCCCTGCACATGGTCGTTGTATTGAACGGCGTTCGGATCGGGCACGGGCGTCTTCGGCGGCTCGGGGTCTTCGTAGAACCACACCTCGGCTTCTCCGGCAAGCGTCAATTCCGCCGCCGTCGCCCCGGCAGGCGGGTAGAAGGCGTTCCGATCCGACAGGCGGACCTCTCCAACGGCATTGCCCTTGACGTTCAAGAAACGACAGACGCCTTCAACCTTCGGCGTCGTCTTGACGTGGTAGAAATGTCCTTCGGAAACTGGAATGTCGCGAAAGGCCTTGCCCGATTTCGGCCCGCGCACGAGATTGTTCCCCCAGAGCTGCACGAATGCGTGAAGAGGCGACGTCGCGGAATACTCGAAGTCCTCGACTTCGCGCGGGTGTTCGCACGACCCCTCGACAGGGCAGAACGTCATGCCCGACACGGCACGGATGCGCTGCTCCTTCCTAGGCAGCCGCACCACGACATGGTTCCATCCTTTTTTGAACTGCACCGGGACAAGCGGACGCAGCGTGAAGAGTTCATCTACGAGAGGCGTCTCGAGGAGATCGTTCATGTAGGGAACGTCGCGCTCCAGCACGTCGATGGCCTCCTTCGCCGAAAGGCCCGGCTGCTTCCATTCCGGCGGCTCGACGTTCTTGCCGTTGACCAGCACTTCTGCGCCCTCGGCAGACCATTCGCCGCGCCGCGGCATACGCACCACGCCGTCGCGCCCGTATTCGCCGTTGACCTTGAGGCAGTCGATCCAGCATCCGACCGTACGGTCTTCGGGACTCTTCACCCACGTCTCGAACACGACCCCGCCGCGTGGTACGTAAATGAGCGCGTTCTCCTTTGCTCGCTCGTTGTACGCCCAGACCGTCGCCTGTGGCACATCTGTCGCGAGAAGGCTCCCACTCCCCGCGTCGCGCACGCTCCATCGCATACGAGTCTGCCCGACGAACTGGAAAGGAATGTCCGGCCAGTGTTTCAAGACCACTCTATCGCGCTGTGCAACCATGCGCTTTTCAAGCGCCTCTGCAAATGCAAAGGCGGGCGTACCCGGTGCAGGAAGGCGCTTGATGAACTCGGCGCGATCCACGTTGAGCCCCGTCCAATAGTTCTCTGCGAAACCGACAATCGACGGAAAAATCATGCATTCGCGGAACTTCTTCATCGTATCGTCGCCGACGTTGTCGTCGTGCCAGCAGCACGTGACCGCCCCCAGCTGCGGCGCCTTGGCGTCCGCCCATCGGCATGGACGCGTAAAGGCTACGTGCGAAAGGACGTCGAACGGATCCCACGACGCATGATACATGCGCGAGGCGTCGATGACGGGGCTTACGGCGTTCGTCACATGAGAATCGAACCACGCCATCTCGATGCAGTCGATGTCCTTTGCAAGCCTGATGCCCGGCGCCCAGACGACGGCTTTGCGTCCACACCGGTTTACACTGCGCGCCCAGAGGTTCGGCCACTCGGGATCGCATTTCTCCGCTTCAAGCCTGGCTTCGTCGGTGCCGAGGTGGACGAACGGCATGGTCTCGGCATCCGCAAGCGAACATAGCTCCGCCAGAAGCTCCGCAACGACCTTGTCGGTTCCTGGCGCGGCCATTGAATCAATGCCCATGCCCCTGCGGAATGCAAGCGTGTGGCCGGGAACGTCCAGCTCCGGCATGACGGTTATGCCGCGCTCCTTCGCGTATGCCACAACATCCTTGAAGTCCTCCTGCGTGTAGAATTTCCCTATCTGCCGCAGGAACGCCTCCGACCTCTGCAGCTGCGGGTACTTC
>JBGUVV010000116.1:0-18341 GCA_045220525.1 Kiritimatiellia bacterium | reverse complement strand
CGATAAGATAATCGGGGTCTTTCCCGTCATATACTAAGTTATATTCAGTCGGAAGGGAAAACCATTCGCGCCAATAAGCCGAAGACTTATCGTCGTGCGACGTCCAATACCTTATTTCCAGCATTGATGCATATTATACTCTTTCCCAACATAGTTCTGCAAGAGTCCACCATTTGGGAGCTGTGCAATATGGCGCCAGTTCATATTAATTCACACCCGTGTTCATGACATGTACGCCCTTGTAGCGGTTGCCGTTGAGGTTGAGTGCCATGAGGACTCCGCCGTTCACGCCGCCTATCAGGTAGTCGCACTTGGCGAGCGCATAAATCTCAAGCATATACAGGAAGTTATTCATCTTTGGCGTCAAGGTCGGCAACCTGCGACAGCAGAGATACTTGCCTTTCTTGAAATTGGAGAAGCGTTCCTTCTCAACGTATCTGCATTTTGGGAATCGCTTCTTTATCCCGTCAAGAGCCTCCTGCTCCTCGGTGACTACGAAAATATGCGATCCGTCGCCCACTTCAACGCCCCATTCCCGCATGTCCCTTTCAACGGTGTCGCAGAACCACTTCACATCCGGCACCTTTGCATGTCCAGTCGCATAGCGGTAGTCCGTCCCCCTATATCGAACCGCGACCATCGGCCCTTCACAAGAGGCAAACAACGCATTGATCCTGTCGTCAACAAAGCTCTTGAGCTCGTCTGAAAGCTGGATCTCCTTGGTCAGCGCATGCCGAATCTCTATGTTCTTGCGATTGTAGCGCTTGTGTATCATGCCGCGAGAAACGGCAAACACTACATTCTTAGAATTCATCGCCTCTTCAACCGAATAAGGCGACACGCCCTTGAAGAACGCATACCAGTCGCCGTCATCGGCCAGGGCGGGGGGCGTAGGATACACCACTGGCACCCATCCCCTTCTTTTTGCGTACAGCATATATCCTAACACAGCGTCATACCATCCCGCGACTCCGACATAAGGAGACAGGTTTTTTATCACATAGAAGGTCTTGTCTGGATGGAGCGTTCCCGGATGCGTGACCTTCTCGGGATTGCGGAAAAGAATCCAGGCGTTGGCAAAGGCGTTAACCCATGTGTACCACGGCTCCTGGATGGTGCCGAGGAAATGAAACAGCTTAGTGTTGAGCCATGCCTTGAGTTTCATTTTACGTGTATGATACGCTCTTCTTTTTTAGATGCAAACCGACTGGCGCATTACATATGATAGACTCGCCAAATGTTGACGCGGTAGAGCCAATTGCAGACGATCTCGAACAGACGCTGCGGCAGAAACTTGTGCAGATAATACTGCAAAACGTAGCCACGCATCATCGGCCTTGTCTGCTCCGCGAATTCAGGGAATCCCGCGTCCGCCGCCGCCTTGCGGTATGCCTCACGCATGGGATGGCGCGAGCTTGTGTACCATGGGCGGCCGAGGGTGTGCCCGAGAAAATGGAAAACGCGCGGATCGCGATGCGCGTCGGCATAATCTGCCTTTGAGAACATAAGGCACTCCCTTCCGCCGACAACGCGCACCAAGCCCTCGTACGAAAAAAGGAAGAAGTGCGAAATGAAATTCCACTTCGGAGGCAGAAGAGCTATTTCGCCGCGAAACACCCGAGAGAAGATGTCCTGGTCGCCAAGCGGGTTTGGTCCGCCTGGATTTCTCAATTCGTCGAGAAACCTCTCTGTGCACCTATGCCTGCGCCACGCATCAATGTCTATCAACATCACTCCGGCATTGAAGTATGGGCTTGGCTTCGGAAGGTTGATTACCCTGCGGTAGGAGCATGGCACACAGTCAACGCCAAAGGCAAACGGCATACCGCTTAAATCGATCTTCAAGAGCTCTTCCAACGAGCCGTTTACCAGCGTATCGCCGTCTATGTACAAAACCCTGCCTTCGCCTTGCAACACCTGCGGTATGAATATCCTCGCGTATGTAGCGTACGACGTGTAGCCGTTATAACCATTCTTCTTCAGTTCCTCGACGGCAGGGCTCACGTCCCGATAGAGGAATTCGCCGCCCGCCTTTTCAACGCGAGAGCGAACTAATTCCCGAGCGTCTTCCTCAAGGTTGTAGCCGAGGAGGACTATCCTCGCCCCGGGATTGTGCCGAAGCGCAGACACCGCGCTAATCGCGGTCAGCGCGGCATAGTTCTTGTCGCTGGAATATACAATGGTCATCGCAGCTCACAGCCCGAGCTTGGCGCGGTACTTGGCCACAGTGCGCCTCGCCATGGGGTAGCCCGCGCGCCCCATCATCTCCGACGCCTCCCTATCCGACGGCCGCTTGTCCTTTGGAGCCGACTCGAATATCTCCCTGAGGCGCTCTATCGGAGCCTGGTCTACAAGCACGAAGAATCGGCGCAGCGGCACGGTGCCGCGCGGCGTCTTCACGTATTTCCCGCTCGCCGCGCGGGAGACCGTCGATACGTCGCAGCCCGCCTTCTTCGCAATCTCGCTCATCGTCTGGCGCTTCAGGGCCTGGACCCCCTTCTCGAGGAACTCGCGCTGTCCGCCGACGGCGAACTCGGCTATCTTCTCTATCGTCTCGCGCCGCCGCATCACCGCCGCCGCGAACTCGCGCGCCCGCTTCACCCGGTCTGCGGCATACTCCCGCGTCTCGTCGTCGAGAGTCCTGTCCTTGGCCATCTCAATGTATTTAGGCGAGACCTTGAGATCCGGGATGTTCCCCTGGTCCACCGCGACATCGCCGTTCTCGTCGACAAACACGTCGGGGGTCACGAAATGCACTTCGCGGCGTCCGTACTGCCGGCCTGGGAAGCCGTCCATCTTGCGGAGCCAGGCCACCGTAGCCGCCGAGACCTTGCCGGACTTAAGGTTCTTTAGATCCGCGACAAATGCGGCCCTCTCCTTCTCCGGCACGATCCCCGCCTGCGCAAGAAAGCACTCTGCGAGATCCTTCGCCCCGCAGCCCTTCGGGTCTATCGACATGACTAGCCTGCGGGCCGCTTCAAGTTCTTTCTCCGAGGCCCCCGTCGCCATCATCATACTGGGAATCTCGCCCTTGAAGCGGCCGTCGCCGTCAAGCTCCGCGACTATCGCCCCGCAAAGCTCAAGCTCGCGCCCCGATACGCCCGACATCCTGAGCTCACTCATGATATGCTCGTCAAGGGTCTCCGCCCTCTGGTCGGCGAGGTTCTCGAGAAAGCCCTCCTTGTCGCCGCCAGACCTCTGTCCGGAATCCCAGCCTGCAAAGTCCTGCGTGCGCTCCGCCTTGCGCGGAATGTCCTTTTCAAGAGCCGGATTTGCATCGAGTTCCTTCTTGACTGCTTCGCGTAGGGCATCCGCCGGAAGCCCGAGAAGCGACATCTCAAGCATCATGGCCGGCGTCGCCACCTGCCGCTGGACCTGCCGCTGCTGGAAAGTCGCGTTCACTTGAGAAGCTCCAGGAGCCGCGCCTCGTCGATGACCTCCGTGCCGAGGGCCCTTGCCTTATCAGTCTTGGCGGCGCCGACGTTTGCGCCCGCTATGAGATAGCGCGTCTTCGAGGTGACGGAACTTTGCACGATGCCGCCGGCCTGCTCTATGAGCTTTGCGTATTCGCCGCGCGGACGAGAGAGAGTCCCCGTCATGACGCACCCTGCCCCGACAAGCGGGCCGTCGGTTCTCACGGGAGCCGCCTTCTCCGACGCAGGGTCGATTCCAAGCTCGGCCATCCTCTCGGCAAACCGCCGCCCGTAGTCGCTCTCGAAAAACCCGAGGACAGCCTTTGCGGCCTCTACCTTGATCTTTAGTATCTTTCGCTCCGCGCCCTTGAGCGAATCGTTTGCGACGACGTTCTCCAAGACAGGCGAGCGCCGGAGGTCGGAGAACTTCGCATGCTCCGCCGCGATGTCACGCGCGACCGTCGCCCCGATGTTCGGAATCCCGATGGCGAAAAGCCAGCGGTGCAGGGGAAGCTCTTTCGCGGCGTTCACCGCCTTGAGCATCCCGGCGCCGTTCTTGCCGAACTTCCTCGTCGGCCTTGATTCTGAAAAGAGGTCGGGCGGCGCGGCATCGTCGGCAAGGTCGAGATTTACGACTTCGTCTTCTGAAAGGTCGAAGAGGTCGAGGACGTCCTTAACAAGCCCCTTCGCCACCAACGCGTCGGCGACTTTTCCGCCGAGGGCCTTGATGTCGAGCGCGTTCCGCCCAGCGAAATGCTCAAGACGGCGGCTGAGCTGCGCGGGGCACTCGGGGTTCGCGCACCTAAGAGCCACCTCGCCCTCGCGCCGCACGGCGGCGCCTCCGCACACCGGGCATACGGCAGGCATGGAGAACGCAACCTCGGAGCCTGTTCTCTTCTCGACGATGACGGAATCCACCGCGGGGATGACGTCTCCCGCCTTGACGATCCACACATGGTCGCCAATGCGGATATCCTGCCTCGCTATCTGGTCGGCGTTGTGCAGCGTCGCCCGCGATATCGTCGAACCTGCGAGCTCCGTGGGCCTCAGCTCCGCGACGGGGGTGAGTATGCCCGTGCGCCCGACCTGCACCGTTATCGACTCCACGACAGTCTCAGCGCGCTCGGGCTCGTATTTGTAGGCCCTCGCCCAGCGCGGACCGTGGGCTGTCGCCCCAAGCGTTTCGTAGAGGCCCCGCTCGTCGAGCTTTACTACGGCCCCGTCTATCTCGAACGGGAAGGAATGCCGCTTCTCCTTAAGCTCGTCTATGGCCTCGAAGACGCCGTCCATCGTCGGCGCGTGGCGCGACCACGGCGCGACGGGAAAGCCCCATTTCGAGAATGCCGCGATCATCTCCGAGTGCGTTGCAAACCCGTCGCAGCCGGCGCCCCCCGCGTTGTATATGACAGCCGAAAGAGGCCGCTCGGCCGTTACCTTCGCGTCAAGCTGCTTGAGCGAGCCTGCGCAGGCGTTGCGCGGATTCGCAAACTCGTCGAGCCCGGCCGCCGCCTGCCGCGCGTTGAGCTCGAGGAAGCCCTCGCGCGTCATGTACGCCTCGCCGCGCACCTCCAGTTCGCGAGGCGCATCGGGAGGAAGCGTCTTCGGAATCGCCGCGATAGTCATGACGTTCGCCGTTATGTCGTCTCCGACCGTTCCGTTCCCGCGCGTCGCGGCCGTGGAAAGCCTGCCGTCCCGGTATCGCAGAGATATCGAAACACCGTCAACCTTCGGCTCCACTACGTACGTAAAGCCCGACACGCTCTTCCTCAGGAACTCGTCGAACTCCTGAAGTTCTTCCCTTGCATGGGTCTTGTCGAGCGACTGCATCGGCGGATCGTGAGTCACCTTTGCAAAGCCGTCCGACACGCCTCCTGCGACTTTCCTGACTGGGGAGTCCTGCGAGGCGAACTCCGGGTTCTCGCGTTCGAGCCGCAACAGCTCCGCCTCCCAGAGGTCGTAGTCACGGTCTCCGACAGTGGGCTGCGCAAGGTCGTAGTAGTCCCGGTTGGCCTTTTCGATGAGCCTGCGGAGCTCATCTATCCGCGCAGCGACTTCCGCCTTGTTCATTTGTAGGCCCTCTTGCTGCGGCTGCCCTTGACCCCGTGGTTTATAGCCTCTGCGTGTTTCTTCGTCACGAGAACCGGCCTCGTGTAGCCGTTGGCGGCGAGGCAGCTCATGAGCCTGCGAGCCTCTTTCAGATCGCGCGTTCCGTTGTCGATGCGTATGTGTATCACGCGGTCGCGAGGAATATCGTAGTCGTCGAGAATTCCAGGCACGTCTTCCGGGCTTACGCGCTTGTCGCCAATGAACACTCCGTGGTCGGAGTACCTAACCGTAGGATTCTGCGCATCAAGCTCAAGCGTCCCGTATGACGCGCACCCGCACACGGCAAGTGCAAGGCCGATGACGGCGGCAAGCGGCAAAGCTATGTGAAACGCGCTACGCATTTCTCGCCAAAAGGAGCTGCTCCACTCGCACTGCGTCTTCGGGAGTATCGACCCCGACGCCTTCGTCCTCTGTCGTGACGACAGCAATCTTCGCCCCCATCCACAGGGCCCGGAGCTGCTCGAGTTTTTCGGTTAGCTCAATCGGGCTCTGCGGCTCTGCGATGAACTTCTTGAGGAACCCGCCCCTGTAGGCGTATATGCCGAGGTGCCGCAGGTAGAGCCCGGAGGAAAGATCGGCCTCGGAGTCGCGGCAGCAGGGAATCGGCGAGCGCGAGAAGTAAAGAGCGCCGCCGTCGCGGTCAAGGACAACCTTGACTACGCTTTTTGCCGCGAGGTCTGCCTGCGAGCGCAACGGCGTCGCGGCGGTAGCCATCGACCAGCGGTCGTCGGACTTGAGCTTTTCCGCAAGGGCCTCAACGAGCCCCGGATCGATCAGCGGCTCGTCGCCCTGGACGTTCACGAGTATGTCGTCGTCGGAGAAGTCGCCGCCGAGGAAGTTCTTCGCCGCGCACGCTATGCGGTCCGTTCCGCTTGGAAGCTCGGAAGGCGTCATCACCGCCCTTCCGCCGCAGCCCTCCACGGCCGCGACGATCCGCTCGTCGTCTGTCGCGACAAACACCTCGTCCAGGCCCTTCGCCTTTTTCACGGCCTCGACGACCCATGCGACGAGAGGCTTCCCCGCAAGCTGCGCGAGAGGCTTCCCCGGGAACCTGCTTGACCCATATCTGGAAGGAATTATTCCATATGTCTTCATGTCTGCTCCGTGTCGTTTCCGCAACCCGGCTCAGCATCGCCGCGCGACGCAGACTCCACGATTGCGACCTTTTCGAAAAACATCTTCTTGAAGATGGGAAGGCGCCTCTCCTGGCGCTCAAGCGACCACATGGCGAACTTCCACTTGTTCTCGAAGTCGTATGCGGAGGGGACGGGCGGGCGGAAATCCTCAAACTTGTCGCGCATCACCGAGAGCTGCCACTCCATCGCGTGCGTGCGGAACTCGAACCCGTTCATGAACCGCTCCGCCAGAGCCTCCATGGGAACGGTGTGCTTGCGCTGGAATTCCTTTAGCGTATGCGCAAAATGCGTAAAGTAGAAGCTCGCAATGGCGCTGAGGTTCCTGTCGGAATACTCGAGGTCCGGCCAGCCGAGGCTGCCGCGTATTGAGCATGTCGCGACCTTCTTCGGCACCACCATCTCGCGGATGATGTCGTATTCGAACTCGTAGATCTCCTTACCTACGCCATAGAGCGGCGACTGCGTGGCGGGGTCGAACTTCTTCATCGCCATGTTCTGCGCGGCGGCGTCGCCCATGAGAGTCGCAAGCCCGAGGACGACCTCCCTCTCTTCCGCAAGGGAGCCGTCTGCTCGGCGGAAGTAGCTCGCGGGAATCGACTCCATCGGCTCCCCCTCGCAGCGATAGCGGACGTAAAAGTCCTTTCCGCGCCCGCTCCCCGGACGGCGGCGGAGAAGCTTGTAGTAGCCGCTGAGGTTCACTCCAAGCGCGCGCAGTGCGCCCACTCGCGCAAGCATGTATGCGCCGTAGCCTGCCTTCCCCGACGAAAGGGCCTTCTCGACAAGGCTCGCCTCAAGCGGGCGGATGTTGGTCTTGTAGACGACCTCGCGCGTCCTGCCCTTCCCGAGCGGCCTTTCGGAGTCGTCGCGCAGCTCGTAGACGTTGGCGTATTCGATATACTCGCCCTGCGAAAGCATCTCGCACAGGTTCTCAAGGAGGAGGACCGTCCGCGAATCGGCCCCTGGATGAACCACGAGACGCCCGCCCTCGAACGCGCCGCCGGGGAGAGCCGTCCGCCTGTCGTCGAACGCAGGGGTGGAGCCCTCGCTCACGACGGAATACACCTCGCCCGTCACATGCATGTACATCGACTCGACGAACGCCTTTGACGACTCGTCGGCGAATTCCGGCCGCGCAAGGCAGGATTCGTAGAGAGAGACGATCTCCTGTGCCTTCTGGATGATTCCAAGCTGGCCGACCTTCCCAAGCGCAATCGCCTCCATCAGCCTTTCGATCTCCGGAATCACGGTATCGATGGCGACGCCCCTCTTCATGCCGAAGAACTCGATCTCGTGGTGGCCGCGGTGCTTGGCCATCCTGGTGAAGGAAGTGAGGTTGCCCTCATATACGCCCACAAGCTCGCGAAGCCCCTTTACAAACGCCTCCTGGTCGGTTTGCGCAAGAAGCGAGAAGCGGCGGAACTCCGAGAACGAAAGGAAATGGACGCCCTTTACGGAATGGTAGTACCCGAGCGCGGTCGATATGCGCTTTTTCGACGCGGCGAGGGCGGTGCGCATCTCGTTTTCCGTCCATGCAAGGGGCTTTATGCGCCATTCCTGGCCGAGGCGGCGGTAGTGATCGAGCGTCGCGTCGTTCCGCTCAAGCATCTGGACGTTGCGCAGCGGAAGCCCCGCCTTGCCGGTGAGCCACGAATCGCACGCGACGAGGACGTCAGTCGGAACGTCGCGCTGCGAAACCTCGAGGACGTCGTTGACAACGTTGGCGCACAGGATGCCGTGCATGAGAGTGTCGCCGCGCAGAGACGCGGGAATCCTGGAGATGCGCCAGAACCGCCCGTCCAGAAGTGGGAACGCCGCCACCGAATGGTTGCCCGTCGTGATGGTGAAGACAAAGCCCCCGCCACGGCGGCGCAGACGCGACTTCGCCGCCACGAGGACGCTCGGCCTCTCGCTCATGTGGAGCGCTATCCCGCGCTCGACGACAAAGGTGTCCTTGCCGACGTCGTATGCGTCGAACATGCGCTCGCGCCCCATGGCGACGGTCGTGACGGAGCCTTCGCGGCGCTGTCCGCCAGACTTGACCTTCGCAAGGAATGTGCGCATCACGCTCATTTCGAGGCCGCGTGCTCCTCTCTTGAAACAAGCCCGCCGGCGAGGGCGGCGACAGAGTCAAGCCCTGCCTCGTGCGCGGCTGTGTGCAGGTTACGAAGCGCGGGAAGGAAGAACTTCGAGAACGCTCCCTGCCCAACGGAAACAAGCCGACCGTATGCGCCAAGGCACTGCATAAGGCGCTGGACGGCGGCAAACGGCAAAACTTCCACGATGCCGCTACGGCCAGACTTCTCGCCATAGAACTTGGCGAGGCGAAGCCTGTCTTCGCCCGAGAACTCGACGTATGGATCGTAGAGCAACGAGGCGAGGTCGTAAGCGGCAGGCCCGATTCTCATGCCCTGGAAATCGATTATGCACGGCTCGACTGCTCCGCCCGCACCCTTCTTCCACAGTATGTTTGACGACTGGAAATCACGGTGCACGAGGGCCTTTGGCTCGCCCTCAAGTTTCCTCTCGACTACCTCCAGATCCTTGCAGACCTGAGGCGGCATCGGCATGGAGTAGCGGGAACCGAGGCAGTGCTGCGAAAAGAGGTCACGCTCCCATTGCCATGTCTCGGGGCTGAACGGCGGCATCATCTTGATTCCGCTCGCCTCGGCGTCTGCGCCAAGCGCATTGAACTTTGCGAGACGATCCACGACGACGGAGTATTCCTCGACCGACATCTTCTTCGCCTCGCCAGCCCACTCCAAGACCTCAACACGCTTCTCCGGCATGTCCGCAAGGATCGCAGGCACGGGGACCCCCTTGTCCAGGAGGAAGCGCGAATGTATCGCATAGAGCTTGTTCTCGCCACGCACGTCGTCGTAAACGATGACAACGCCCTTGTTGCAGCGGAAGAATGCGCGTGCGCTCCCGCGAAAGCCCATGAGCTCGACGCCGCCAGAGTCCCCTACGGCATCCAGCGCGGCCCTCACCTGGGGAATGGAATCGTATGCGTTGTCGCCGCCGGCGCTGTTGAGGTCAAGATACGCCTGCACCGTGCCGGCGTCGGTCCAGAGGAGGTCTCTCGTCGTGGAAGCCCTTACGAACTTACCGTCCATGAGAGCCTTCTCATATGCCGCGACTATCGACGAGAAGCCTGTCGGCTCCACGTATTCGAGAATGCCCGGCTTGAGTAGCGCCATCCCGCAATACGTCCATGTCCCGCGGCAGCCTGCGTCATCGCTTCTCCAGTTTGTGACGTATCCGTGCTCCGGCTCTACCTCTATCGTGCGAGGGCCCTCTTCCGTGACAAGACAGGTGGCAATCGCGTTTTTGTCTTCGTGGCCGCTCCATACCTCGTCCCACTTTTCCCCGTCAAGGCCCTCCACCACGATGTCGCCGTTGACAAGGAAGAAATCGTCCGACCCGATCCACTCCCTCAGCGGGTTAAGTACGCCGCCCGTGCCGAGTATCTCCGGCTCGTATATCGCCTTGCACCCGTTTGCCGCGCACCACGCCTCCACCTGGTCGTGCAGGTGATGGCAGTTTACGACGATGTCCTCCACTCCGTGCTTCCTGAGCATGGCCACTATGCGCGAAACCATCGGTTCTCCCCATACGGGCAGCAACGGCTTTGGAGTCACGCACGTAAATGGCCTCAAGCGAGTGCCGTAACCTGCCGCAAGAACAATGGCTTTCTTTGCATTCATTTCTACATCGTCCCCGAGTCTCTTCCAAATGCGAGAGGCATCATGCCCGTAAACTGACCGGCCACGGGTATCGTGCCAGTTCCCTCGTGATATATGAAGAAGAGGAAAGGATGGTCAAAAAGAAGCTCCTTCGTCTCCGGCGTTACGTGAAGGATCTCGTCTTCGCCCTTCCTGACCAAGGCACGCTCGTTGCGGCCGTGCTCCGTCAGCGACAGCCTCGCGAACTGCGCAAGCTCCCCCGCCGAAGCGTTGAGCGAAACTTGGTTCAAGCCGGAAGTCGGCACGCGGAAATACCTGAACACCCCAGAAATGTCGGTTTTTGACGCCAGCTCAAGGCGGGGCAGCGTTATCGCGCAGGGAACGAGACGGCGACGCGGGTTCGCGTCGGATCCAAACGAGGCGATTACTCCGTCTATCTCCATCGAGGTCATGTCGGCCTTCGCGCCGTCAAGTCCGAAGCCCTTTTTCGGCAGCACCGCGAAAAACGCCGCGCCGCCCTTCAACGGAAGGCGCAGGACGAAATACTCCTTCTCGTCGAGGAACTCCACAACCCTCACATCCGACATGCACACGACGCCGATGCTGTTCGTGCTGTCGTCGGGATAGAACGGGATGGTCTTCGTGTTCTCGAGGGGGAAAGGCTCATCCCAGGCCGCGGACACGGATACGAGGTCGTATAGCGAATATCGCCCTGAACGCGCGACGTTTGCCGAAATCTCGAAGCCCTCCATCTCGCCGTCAAGCATCGCCCTGAACCACGCCTCGGCGCCCTCCTTCGGAAGAAGCCGCATAATCTCAGCGTCGTATTCGTTCTGGATGTGCGTGTGAAACGGCCGACTCACCGACGAGATGTCCGGCACGCAGAACCCGCGCGCGGAAACAACCGAAAAGCCGTTGGTGCGGTCGTCGAACGCATCGAGCACAGGCTTGTAGGCGCTCGGGAAGTCTATGAGCACTCCCATCGACGAAGAGACATTGGCCTTAGATATGGTGTCGAGAGACTCCGCGATCAGGACGCAGTCGAGCTCAAAGGACGCCGGCGAGAACACAAAGCTCCTTGCGTACGTCGATGGATACGCGCGGTTAAACGCGTCGATGTCGAATCCGACATGGCGGATGGCGGACGCATCGACCGCAGCGAATGCCGCAAGAGCGCACAAGATGATTCTGCCGCGCATGCCTGATTACCTTCCAACCTCAAGCCGCTCGGCCAAACGCTCAGGAAGCCCCGCTCGGCGTATGCGCTCCTGCGCCGTCTGGACGTCGTATTCGAGGCGACGGAACGAGACAAGCCGCGTCTTTGGATTGTAGAGGGTGTAGGCCGCCCGCGGATCTCCGTCGCGCGGCTGCCCGACGGAGCCGACGTTTATGAAATACTTGCGCCCGACGGGAAGGTTGAAGTCCTGCGCGTCAATTCTATACACGGCCGAGACCTGCTTCTCGTAGATCATCGGGCAGTGGGTGTGGCCGTGGAAGCAAAGTGGCGTCTTCTGGTGGATGAAGTGCGCTTCCGCCTGGAGGTGGTCGAAGACGTAGCCAAAGCCACCTGGGTTGTCGAGTGTCGCGTGGACAAGCGTTATTCCCATCGTCGTCTTCACGAACGGGAGCCCCGCGAGATACGAAATCTCGTCGTCGGAAAGCTGCTGCCTCGTCCACTCGATGACCGCGGCAGCATGCGGGTTGAAGTCCGCAAGGTCCTGGACGGTCGACACGTACTGGTCGTGGTTGCCCATCATGACCGGGCATCCAAGGTCGCGAACGATCTTAAGGCATTCCTTCGGGCAGGCATTGTAGCCCACTACGTCCCCCGTGCAGAGGAAGTCGGTAACTCCCATTGCCCTGCAGTCGTCAAGGACCGCGTTTAGAGCCTCGAGATTGGAGTGTATGTCTCCTAAGACCGCAAAGAGCTTCTCTGTCATTTGAGCAAAGCCGACGCCATCTGGACATCGTCCGGCGTCGTTATCTTGGGGTTTGGCTTGAGGTTTTCGATTATCTTGACGGTGGCACCCGTCAATTCAACCGCCTGGCAGTCGTCCGTCACGTCGGTCTTGGACGCCTTCGCCGCCGCGAGGGCGTCCTTGACGACCTTGAACTGAAACGCCTGCGGCGTCTGGACTGTCCACAGCTTCTCGCGCGGAACGGTCTCGACGACCAAAGCACCGCTCCCGCACCGCTTGACCGTGTCGGTCACCGGGCGGCCTACCGTCACTGCGGGGGTGCGCTTCACGGCCTTTGCCACGGCGGAAACCAGCTCGGAGTTGATGCAGGGACGCGCCGCGTCGTGTATCACCACGCGATCGGTGTCGGACCCGCATGCCGCAAGGCCGGCCTGGACGGATTCGGACCTTTTCGCCCCGCCGGGGACGACGGCCTGCAACTTCGATATCCCGAACATCTTTGCGACGGCTCCGGACGCGACAATCTGCTCCTTGCGCACGACAAGGACGATTCCGTCGATTTCCGGAGAGCGCTCGAACGCAATCAGGCTCCAGGCCAGGACGGGCTTGCCGCCTATCGAGATGAACGCCTTGTCAACTGCGCCGCCCATGCGGGTTGATTTTCCGGCCGCAAGTATGATTGCCGTCGTCATGCGATCCCCTTTCCGCAGCATTTCTTGTATTTCTTTCCAGAACCACAGGGGCATGGGTCGTTGCGCCCGACGGCCGCCTTGGGCTTCGGGGCGCTCACCGCCGGAGCCGCCGCAGGAGGACGGCTCATCATCGACGCAAACACGTCGCCAATCGTCTCGGGGACCGCCGGCCCTCCTTGCTGCTGGCGCTGCGCAGGACGCGGTTGCTGGTCGCCGTCGAACGCGGCCTGGTTCGTCTGCGCCTGCATCATGCGCATTTCCAGCATCGACCTCATCCTCGCCGCCGTGGCGCTGCGGAATTCCGACGAGGCGACTTTCGTCTTGATCGTCGTCATCAGCGCCTCGAACATCCCGAACGCCTCCTTCTTGTATTCGACGAGAGGATCGCGCTGGCCGTAGGCCCGGAGGTTTACGCCAGTGCGAAGGTCGTCCATAGCCCTCAGGTAGTCCTGCCATTCGCGGTCGATCACCTGGAGGAAGACGCCCCTTTCCATGTAAGGCAGCGTCTCGGGGTCCTCTCCGGAACACTTGGTCTCGTAGGCCTCCTCGATCCGCTTCATCACGAACTCGCCCGCGACTTCGGGAGTTCCCATGAGCGGACGGAGCTCTTCTTCAGAAACCGTGACGGGGAACGTCACGCCGAGCCAGTTCATGAAGTCGTCGAGGCTGCCGTCCTTGGGGTCGAAGAGATACCGCTCCGCCTGCGTGAGGACGAGGTCGTTCATCACGTCGAGAATGAGGTTGTGGACTGCCTCTGCGTCGCCCATTAGGACGCGGCCCCTCAGTTCATACACGACCGAGCGCTGCTTGTTCATCACGTCGTCGTATTCAAGCGTGCGCTTGCGCACGGCGAAGTGCTGCTGCTCAACCCGGCGCTGGGCCGTCTCGACGGACCTGTTGAGCCAGCGGTGCTCCATGACCTCGCCTTCCTTGAGGCCGAGGCGCTGCATTATGCCGGCGATGCGCTGCGAGCCGAAAAGGCGCATCAGTTTGTCTTCGAGGGAGATGAAGAACTGCGACGAGCCAGGGTCTCCCTGACGGGAGCACCTTCCGCGCAGCTGCCTGTCTATGCGGCGCGACTCGTGGCGCTCGGAGCCTATGACGTGAAGCCCGCCTAGCTCGACCACGCCCTCGCCGAGCTTGATGTCGGTTCCGCGGCCCGCCATGTTCGTCGCGATCGTCACGGCGCCAGGCTGGCCGGCGAGCGCGACGATCTCCGCTTCGCGCGCGTGGTTCTTCGCGTTGAGCACCTCGTGGGGGATGTGCGCGAGCTTGAGCATCCTCGAAAGGACTTCCGAGGTCGCGACCTCGACCGTGCCGAGGAGGATGGGCTGGCCCTTCGCGTGGCGGCGCTCGACGTCCGCGATGATCGCCTTGAACTTCTCTCGCTCCGTCCTGTATATCTGGTCGTTTCCGTCGATGCGGTTCACCGGCTTGTTCGTCGGGATCGAGACGACGTCGAGCTTGTAGATCGACTTGAACTCGGCGGCCTCCGTCTCGGCGGTGCCTGTCATGCCGGAAAGCTTGTCGTAGAGGCGGAAGTAGTTCTGGATCGTGATCGTGGCAAGGGTCTGCGACTCCTTCTCGATCTCGACGCCCTCCTTCGCCTCGACCGCCTGGTGGAGCCCGTCGGACCACCTGCGCCCGGGGAGGACGCGGCCGGTGAACTCGTCGACGATATAGACGTGGTTGTCCTGAACGACGTATTCGACGTCCTTCTCGTAGAGGCAGTAGGCCCGAAGCAGCTGGTCCACGACATGCACCCTGTCGGACTTCTCGACAAACGCCGACTGCGCCTCCCTGCGGCGCTCTATGCGCTCCGCGTCGGAAAGTGACTTGTCGCCGTCGATGGCGCTCATCTGCGCGGCAAGATCCGGCAGGACGAACATCTGCGGGTCCTCGGGGCATATCTTCTCGCAGCCCTTGTCGGTAAGCGATACTTCGCGCGTGCGCTCGTCGATGGTGAAGTAGAGCTCGCCCTTGAGCTCGCGGGCGTGCTCCTTGTACATCTCCGAGAGGAACTGCATCTCCACGTCTTCGTGGTACTTCCTTATCTCCGCGTCCTCAAGCATGTGCATGAGCTGCTTGTGGCGCGGGGTGGAGTGGTAGACCTGGTAGATCTTGTCCTTGAACTTCGCGATCTCGCCGGCCTCCAGCGCCTTCCTCGCCTGCGCCATGAGGTCGTTGCACATCGAAGTCTGGATGCGCACGATGGAGCTTACGAGCAGATTTAGCTCAGTATATACGTGGCTCGTCGATATCGTGGCGGGGCCTGAGATGATGAGAGGCGTGCGGGCCTCGTCGATGAGGATGGAGTCGACTTCGTCGACGATGGCGAAGGCGTGGCCGTTCTGCACGACCTGCTCCGGCTGCTGGGCCATGCCGTTGTCGCGCAGGTAGTCGAAGCCAAACTCGCTGTTGGTTCCGTACGTTATGTCGCAGGCATACTGCGCGCGGCGCTCCTCGGAATCCATGTGGTTCTGGATACAGCCCACGGTGAGGCCGAGATACTTGTAGAGGTGCCCCATCCACGTCGCGTCGCGGAGGGCGAGGTAGTCGTTGACCGTGACGAGGTGGACGTTCTTGCCTGCAAGCGCGTTCAGGTACATCGGGAACGTCGCGACGAGGGTCTTGCCCTCGCCCGTCTGCATTTCGGAAATCTTCCCCTGGTGGAGGACTATGCCGCCGATGAGCTGCACGTCGAACGGAATCATGTTCCACGTCAGCGTGTGGCCACAAACTTCGGCCGTCGTGCCGACCAAATGGCGGCAGGCGTTCTTCACGAGGGCATACGCCTCAGGCAGGATTGCGTCGAGGGTCTCGCCCTCGGCGATACGCCGGCGGAACTCCTCCGTCATCTTCGGGAAATCCTCGTCGGCGAAATTCCTCTTCTGGTATTCCTCCTCGATGCGGTTGATTTCACGCACAATCGGCCACAAACGCTTCAGTTCGCGATCGTTCTTTGTTCCAAATAAAGCCTTAAGTAGATTCATATCCTATATATTATACCAAAAAAACGGGCGTTAGAGGCGTAATTATGGTATAATTTCGCTAAATGACCATTCTTGCCTGCATACTTCTTGCCACGTTCGCCGAGACAAAGGCCCTCGCCCTCCAGATACACCTGGACAGGGCCGGGTATTCTTGCAGCGCAATCGACGGCGTCTGGGGGAGAAAGGCCGAACGCGCCCTAAGAGGCTACATCGCATCGCGCTCGACAGACTTAAAACCATCGCTTCCGACCCCGGAACAGGCTTACGACCGCTATTTTGCCGACGCGCCAGACCCCTTCTGCATCGTCGAGGTGACGAAAGCAGACATTGACTCGCTCGTCAAGATCCCCGAGGACCCCGCCGAGAAGGCCAACCTCCCGCGAATGGGCTACGAATCGATCAAGGAGATGTTTGCGGAGCGCGGCCATCTTTCGCAGATCGCGCTCGCGAAGATGAACCCGGGCGTAGACTGGGCGAATGTCAAGCCAGGGCTCAAGCTCGTAATCCCGAAGTTTCCGTCAATAGCCGAGGAGCTTGCGGCGGGCGAACGCGGGAAGCCAAACCGCCCGAAGCGCCCAGAGGCCGCTCTCGTGAAAGTGTCGCTCTCCAACTCGGAGATAACGGCGTATGACGCAAGCGGCCGCATCCTCGCCCTCTTCCCCTGCTCAATCGCCGCGAACAAGACGAAGGTTCCGGCGCATGGCGAACTTAAGATCACGAGCTACATACCGTGGCCGAACTTCACATACACGCCGGACTACACTCCGCCCGGGAAGAAGACCGTGCGGCACATATGGCCGCAGGGCGAGAACTGCCCGGTGGGCGTCGCATGGATGGGGCTTAACCTCACAGGCTACGGAATCCACGGAACGCCGCGCCCCGAGTCAATCGGGTTCACCGGCTCCCACGGATGCTTCCGCCTTGCCAACTGGAACGCCGCCCGTCTGTTCGCCATGTGCAAGTCGGGTACAAAGGTCGTCATCGGCCCGTAGCAGCTTTGCCACAGGGCCGAAGCTGCGCCTGTGCTCGGGGCACGGCCCCAGCCTCTCAAGCGCGGCGACGTGGTCCTTCGTCGGATACCCCTTGTGGACTGCGAACCCATAGCCGGGATACTCGCGCTCAAGCCTAAGGCAGTCTTCGTCGCGCGCCGTCTTCGCAAGAATGGAGGCCGCCGCGATGAAAAGCGACTTGGAATCCCCCTTCACGAGATTCACCGACCCAGGGAGAGTCGGAACTGGCAGCCCGTCAACGAGAACGCCAAAGCGGACAGAGCCAAGGCCGCCAGTCTCTCCAAGCTTGGCGAGAAGCGAGTCCGCAGCCCTTCGCATCGCAAGGTGCGTCGCGCGGAGAATGTTCAGTTTGTCGATTTCGCGGTTGTCCGCAGAGGCGATCGCCCAGACGCAGCCCTCGGTTGACTTGATCACCGCGGCAAGCGCGTCGCGCTTCGCAGGAGAAAGCTTCTTTGAATCGTTGACCGCGCGCCACTCGCCTTCGGCAAGCCTACGGGCGAGCGCAAGCGGACAAAACACGGCGGCGGCGTAAACGCCGCCGGCCAGTGGTCCGCGCCCGGCTTCATCTATCCCCATAACGGGATCGCCGAGCGCGGTTTCGTGTTCGAGAGTCACGCCTTACTTAGCGATGACGCGGACCATCTCGAGAACCTTGTTCGAGTAGCCCCACTCGTTGTCATACCACGAGCAGACCTTGACGAACGTAGGATCGAGCTGGATGCCGGCCTTGACGTCGAAGATCGACGTGCGGGCGTCGCCGCGGAAGTCGGTCGAGACGACGGCCTCGTCGGTGTAGCCAAGGATGCCCTTGAGCTCGCCCTCGGAAGCCTTCTTCATAGCCGCGCAGATTTCCTCGTAGGTCGCTTCCTTCTCGAGCTCGACCGTGAGGTCGACGAACGAGACGTCGCTCGTGGGAACGCGCACGGACATGCCCGTGAGCTTGCCGTTGAGCTGCGGGAGGACCTTGCCGACCGCCTTTGCAGCGCCCGTCGAGGACGGAATCATGTTCTCGAGGATGCCGCGGCCGCCGCGCCAGTCCTTCTTGGACGGGCCGTCAACGGTCTTCTGCGTCGCGGTGGCGGCGTGGATCGTCGTCATGAGGCCGCGCTTGATGCCGAACGCGTCGTTGAGGACCTTCGAGATCGGGGCGAGGCAGTTCGTCGTGCAGGAAGCGTTGGAGATGATGTCCTGGCCGGCGTAGGTCTTGTCGTTGACGCCGTAGACGAACATCGGGGTCGCGTCCTTGGAAGGAGCGGACATGATGACCTTCTTGGCACCGGCGGTGATGTGGGCGCGGGCCTACTCGTCCGTGAGGAAGAGGCCAGTCGACTCGACGACGACTTCGGCGCCGACTTCGTTCCACTTGAGGGCGGCAGGATCCTTCTCGGC
>JBGUVV010000115.1:0-4004 GCA_045220525.1 Kiritimatiellia bacterium | reverse complement strand
GGGGGCGGGGGGGCCGCCGCGCCAACTCCGAGAAAACCGAAGAAATCTCTTCTTGAAACATTCATCTTAGAACTCCCATCCTTTCCTTATGAACGGCTTAACGAGCGCATTTGCCGCAGCGTTGCCGACAAACGACTGCGTCTGCGAATTCCACTCGAGCTTGCCCAAGACCTGCTGCGCCACGCATCCGACGAGGATGCCCTCCATCTGCGGAATCGAGTATTCGATGTCCGAGAAGCAGCGTGAATGCGTCTGGTCGTGGTATGGCCCTTCTCCGCGCACGGCGTTGACGAACTCCGAGTAGTGGCCGAGGGCAAAGCCTTTCATCTCGACGGTGGATTCGCCGGCGGCAACTGCGGAGCCTGCGCAGAACGGAATGGAACGCGGAACCGTCTTGGCCTTCTCGTGCTCGAATATGTCGACGAACGCCTTTTCGTCGTTGAGCGCGACGGCGCACTTCCCGCCGTAGTCGTCCTGCATGAGGACGCATCCCTTGGTGCCGATTATGTAGCAGCCCGTCTTCGGGACTTCTCCGTTGTGGGTGGAGGCCCACTTCGGCATGATCTCTGCGGACGGCTTGAGGTCGCCGTCGTACCAGTAGAGCGTGACGGCCGGAAGGTTTACGCCCTTGCGGATTTTCGACTTGCGAGCCTTGTAGGTGAGCTTGACGATGGACTTGAGCGGATATGCGATGTCGTTCTTAGACACCGCCCTTATGCATTCTGCGTCGGAGACGCCGCCAAGCTCAAGGCTGCGGAAGGCGAGGTTCATGGTGTGGCAAGCCATGTCGCCGAACGCTCCGGCCCCGAAGTCGTGGAAACCGCGCCATGTGAACTTGTGGTACACGTTCTTGCCGAGGCCCCATGGGTCATATACGTCGGCATCGTCTGGGTACTTGTCGAGGAACGGGCGTTCCGCGGCCGTGGCCAACCACGCATCCCAGTTGAGGCCGGGACGCATCTTGTCCCCCTTGGGATGGCCCTTCACCCAGTCGGCGACGTTCTTGCCCTGCGGCCATACGGGGCGGTTCGTCCACACGTGGACTTCTTTCGCCTCGCCGATGATGCCGCTCTGGATGACCTCCGTGCAGCGACGCATGGAGTCGAGCGAGGAGCCCTGGTTGCCCATCTGCGTGATTACGCCGTATTCCTTCGCGGTCTTGTCGAAATAGTCGAGCTCCCAGAGCGTGCGCACGAGGGGCTTCTGGACGAACACGTGGATGCCCTGCTTCATAGCGCCGATGGCAACGGGGGCGTGGACGTGGTCAGGCGTGGAGATCGTCATCGCCTCGATGCCGAGGATCCCGGCGTCGTCGAGGAGTTTGCGGTAGTCTGTGTAGAACGGAATCTTGTACATGTCGAACTGGATTCCGTCTTGTGCAAGCTTCAGCTGGGCCTCTTCGCGCATCGTGTAGTCGGCGTCGCAGAACGCCACGATCTCCACGAGGCCGGTCTTGAGCATGTAGGACCAGTCGGTGTAGCCCTTGCCGGACACGCCGACGGCGGCAAGCTTTACCTTCTGGCATCCAAAGGGGCACTTGCACCCTCCGATTGCGAAAAGCCCGCCGCCGGCAAGGCCGCGGAGGAAGTTTCTTCTTGATGCAGAGAGTTTCATCTTGATTCTCCTTTTGGGTTGTTAGATTTTGCTTCTCAGATATGCGCTGTATGCGCGGTAGGTCTGATAGCAGTCGAACTTCGAGACTATCTCCCACGGCGCATGCATGTTCCACATGGGCGTCCCCATGTCGAGGACCTTCATTCCGAACCTCGCCATGTATTGGGAAATCGTGCCGCCTCCGCCCTTCTCCTGCTTTCCGAGCTCGGCCATCTGCCAGGTGACGTCGCCGTCGGCCATGATCTTGCGGATCTTAGCCACAAACTCGGGCCCGCAGTCGCTCGCGCCGCCCTTCGACGTTCCGCCAGTGTATTGTGACGCCGCGACGCCCTTGTGGACCCTCGCCTCGTTGCCGGTGGAATCGACGTCCGGGAAGTGGGGATCGGCCGCCGCGGTTACGTCGGCGGAGAGCATTGTCGAAGCCTCAAGAGCGCGGCGTACCATGATGTCGCGCGCTCCCTTCTCCTGCCGCTCTATCAGCTCGGCGACGGTATTTTCGAAAAACGAGCTCTGCATTCCCGTAGAGCCCATCGACCCGATTTCCTCCTTGTCGCACATGAGGATCGTCGCAGTCTGCTCAAGCTTCTCGCCAGACGCATCAAGAAGAGCCTTAAGCCCCGCGAACGAGCAGACCCTGTCGTCGTGGCCGTAGCCGGTTATGAGCTGGCGGTCGAAGCCGACCTCGCGCGGCATTCCCGCCGGCACGATCTCGAGCTCTGCGCTCAGGAGGTCTTCCTCGTCGATGGCGTAAGCCTTCTTGAGGTAAGCTACAAGGCCCTTCTTGTCGGCCTTCGCGCCTCCGTCGCCTTCCGCGCCCTTCTCGGCCTTTGCCAACGTGCTCCAGCACACTGGGTCGAGGTCCTCGGCAGGGAAGAATTCGCCAACTGTCTTCTTTTCCTGGTCCTTTCCAAGGTGGGGGAGGATGTCGGATATCATGAAGACGGGGTCGTCGGGGTTGTCGCCAACCGAGAGCTGCACCTTCGAGCCGTCCTTCCTGACTACAGTTCCATAGAGGGCGAGCGGAAGCGTAAGCCACTGGTATTTCTTTATGCCACCGTAAATGTGGCAGTCGAAATAGACGACTCCGCCCTTCTCGTAGATCGGGCGCGGCTTCAGGTCGAGGCGCGGCGCATCCGTGTGGCCGCCTACGACCTTGAGCCCTACTTCCGAGATCGGCTTGCGGCCGATCACGGCCGCCATCACCGTCCTGTCCTCGCAACCGCGGAAGACCTTGTCTCCGGCCTTGAGGGTCTTGAAAGATCCAAGCTCCTTGAAGCCCTTTGCCTTCAGAAGCCTTACGCTTTCCGCATAGCTGCGCCGCTCCGTCTTTGCGATGCCGAGATATCGCATGTATTCGCGGCAGTATTCATCCATCGGCAGATATTTGTTCGTCTTCATTGATGTTGTAATTATACCATAAATAACGGTTCTCGTCTCGTTAAGTTCTCGTAAGGAAGCCGCGCCGCACCGCCAGGTTCACGGCCTCGGTGCGGTCCGTCGCGCCAAGCTTGAAGAAGATGCGCTTTAAGTGCATCTTCACGCTGTTCTCGCTGATGCCGAGTTTATTGCCTATTTCGCGGTTGTTCATCCCGTCGCCGACCGAGTTCAAGACCTCGGCCTCGCGCGGCGAAAGACCCTTCGCGCCCTTTCGCGTCTCGTATATCCGGCGGATGGACTCGGACATGCATATCTCTCCCGCCATCGCCGACCGTATCGCGCGGATTATCTCCTCTACCGGCGCCTCCTTCTGGACATACCCGAGGGCGCCGTATTCAATCGACCTGTAGACGTCCTCTTCGGCATCCGACGTCGTAAGCATGACGACCCTTGCCTTCGGCCGCACGGCGAGGATTTCCTTCAGCGCCTCGACGCCGTTGAGGTCCGGCATCCTTACGTCGAGAAGCGTGACGTCGGGCTCCAGCGTAGCCACGAACTGCGCGGCGCCCTTCCCGCCGCCGAACTCGCCCGCGAACTCAAGCTCTGGATCCGACGCGATGACGTATTTAAGCCCCGCCCGGACAACGACGTGGTCGTCGATAATCGCAACCTTTATCATCACTGCTGCCCCATGAAGAGCCTGTTTGACGCGTAGTACGGATCTGACGTGAAGCGGCAGCCTAGCCTCCTGAGACCCGCTTCGTCGCCTGGGGTCACGATGTGCGTCAGGTGAACCTCGCAGCCTCGCAGCTCGTTTAGCTTTTCCATGGCGATCTGTGCAGCGGGGTTTGTCGTCGAAGATATCGCAAGCCCGATCAGCGCCTCGTCGAGGTTGAGCGATGTATAGCCCACTTTCAGGATGTCCTGCTTCATGTGGGCTATCGACTGTATGATGTTCGGCCCGATCAGCGGAATCTGGGACGGTATGCCTGCGAGAGTCTTCACGGCGTTCA
>JBGUVV010000114.1:0-3061 GCA_045220525.1 Kiritimatiellia bacterium | reverse complement strand
TCGATGATGACCACGCGCCCCGTCTTCGGGTCGTGCGCCCACTGGACGTTGCATCCGCCGATGACGCCGATGGACTCGACGATCTTGAACGCGTCGCGCTCAAGGCGCTTTTCGAGCTCCTTCGAAATCGTGAGGAAAGGCGCCGCGCAGTAGCTGTCGCCCGTGTGGACGCCCACCGCGTCGATGTTCTCGATGAAGCAGACGGAAATCATCTGGTTCTTCGCGTCGCGGACGACCTCCACCTCGAGCTCCTCCCAGTCGAGGATCGACTCCTCGATGAGGCACTGGTGGGTAAGCGAGGCGTCGAGGCCGCGGGCGCAGATCGTGCGAAGCTCCTCCACGTTGTAGCAAAAGCCTCCGCCCGTTCCGCCCATCGTATAGGCGGGGCGCACGACAACGGGGTAGCCGATTTCGCTCTCGACGAGGGAGACGGCCTCCTCGACAGAGTGGACAATGCCCGACCTCGGGGTCTCGATTCCGAGGGACTGCATCGTGGCCTTGAAGACCTCGCGGTCCTCGCCGCGCTCGATCGCGTCGAGGTTGACGCCAATCACCTTCACGCCGTACTTGTCGAGGACGCCCTTCTTGGAAAGCTCCATGGAGAGGTTGAGGCCCGTCTGCCCGCCGAGGTTGGGGAGGATCGCGTCGGGCCGCTCCTTCGCTATGATCTGCTCAAGCCTCTTCTCGTTCAGCGGCTCGATGTACGTCGCATCCGCCATCACGGTATCGGTCATGATGGTCGCCGGGTTCGAGTTCACCAGCACGACCTTGTATCCGCAAGCCCTCAGGGCCTTGCACGCCTGGGTGCCTGAATAGTCGAACTCGCATGCCTGTCCGACCACAATCGGGCCCGATCCGATAATCAAAACCTTGTCAATGTCAGCGCGCTTCATTTTACGCCATCCCTTTCCTCTGTGAAGGTGTTTCGCAATCGGGAGTATATTATACCAAATACAGCCGAGGATTTCATTAGCATGCGGCAAGATTTTTAACTATGCTTTGCCATTACAAATACGGGCTTCGTGCGGGAGGTCTGCCCCGTCGAACGCGCCGACTCCGGCCTTACGGCCTCAGCCCTAACCTACGGCATTGCGTTGATTGATGCAGAGGCGGAGGCCGGGCAGTCGCCCTGCCGACGTGATTCGAGACCTATGTACACCCGGAACAGAGACGCATTTCGGTCAGTGTCGAGAATCCCGAGCGCGAAGAACTCATGAGTTCGCGCGTTCGGCAGGACGAGCTGACCGACCGGAGCCGACAACACCTAAATTACTACCCTTAATTAGGAGGCGGATCAAGTCTTTGGCGGCTCAACGAGTGACGGGAGGATCCAGGCCGTCACTGCGGCGCACTCGACTCCGAACGGTAGGTAGCCGCCAAATCCAATTAGCGGCATCTCCCATATCTGGAAGCGATGCACCCATGGAACCGAATACACCCATTTCGCAAGTGCGAAGTAGTTCCACGTCTCCCAGCAAAAGCCGCACACAAGCGAGGCAAGCGCAAAGCGGATGAAAAGCGACCAGTTCCCGCGCGAAAACGAATCAAGGACGCACGGCTCCTTCATGAGGAACTGCACAAGCAGAAAGACTGTCAGCGGAGATATCCACAGGAATGGATATGCGTAGTCCGGGAAGAACACAATTCCAAAGAGGCCAATCGCCGCCAAGGCCCCGAGAAACACGCACCAAGACGGCCTTCTAAGGTTCACCCGCGCCATATCGGCGTAAATCTCGTCCGCGAAGACGGGAAACGTATGGAGCCACGCCGCGACTGCGCACACGCCCGGCAAGACGGACGCAAAGCAAATTGAGGCGTAAAATGTATATTCTGCCGCGCCAATGGTCGATATGCCAAGATAGTACCAGTTCCACACGTATCTATTGAGGTATTCGAAGAACCACCAGAAGAGGGAGCTCACCGGGAATGTCGCCGCATATGCGAGCGGGTGGTCCGTCATCGGGGAGTGTCCGCTCCGCTTTACGCAAAGCGCGTTCATGACAAGGATGAAGCCAGCCCATATCGGGGCGTAGGAGACTTGCACTTGTATTCTTGCGGGAAGCGCCGGAAACCATTCAAACCGGTAGTTCCAAGAAAGAATCCACCCCACCGCGAGAACGGCGGCGCCAAGCCACCCCCACCACGGGAAAGAGCATGATTGCCTTTGGCGAGCGGGCGCGGGACGCCAGCCACAGGCAAAACGCCACATCCGCCTCAGAAACGGGAAAAGGCAAAGCCCAGTAAACAACACAAGCCCAATAAACGCGCCCCACTGGAACGGACGCCTGACATTCCAGAGCTTCTCGGGGTGAAACCCCCAGTCCTCGGTGCGCGGCGGAAAGCTCTTAACGCCCTCCCATATGTCGTCATAGCCGCCAAGCCACGCGCATAGCGCTGGCACGCCAAGCAGCACCGCGGCAAGTATCAGATAGTGGATTATACGCTTCATACCACCTTCACCGGCTTATTTTCCGGCGAAGTAGGCTTCGATTTCCTCAAGGGTCTTGCCCTTGGTCTCAGGCAGCAGAAGCGCCGCGACGAGGAAGTAGAGGAACGCAAAGCCGGCGAGCGAGTAGAATACGACCGCGTAGCCACAGGCCTTCTGCCACGGCAGGAAGGCGTCGGCAATCGTGAAGGCGACCATCTGGTTCACGAAGAGGGCGATTGCCATGCCGTTCGCGCGAATGCGCCCGGGCATAAGCTCCGAAACAGCAAGCCACACGACCACCCCGGGGCCGACGGAAAACGAGGCGACGAAAAGCGCGATGCCGGCGACCGTCGACCATCCGGCGAGAAGCCCGCCTGCGACGACGCTGCGTTCAAGCAGGAGGAACATCGTCGCGACGCCCGCGAGGGCTACTACCATGCCGAGGGTGCCGATTTTGAGAAGCGTCTTGCGTCCGCTGCGGTCGACGAGCCAGAGCGCGACTACCGTCACGGGAATCGGGACGAGCCAGACGATGAAGTTCGCGGCGTTTGCGGTCGCCTGCGTAAGGCCCGCCTTCATGAACATCGGTATCGAGAAATACTGTATCGCGTTGAAGCCGATCGCCTGGTTGCA
>JBGUVV010000113.1:0-3118 GCA_045220525.1 Kiritimatiellia bacterium | reverse complement strand
CGCATCACGAACCCGGGCGACACGGACTTCCTCTGGGGCGACCAGGTCACCCGCCAGACGTTCCTCCGCGTCAACGAGGAGATGATGAACGAAGGCCGCCGCCCTGCGGAGGCCCAGCCAGCGCTTCTCGGCATCACGAAGGCCGCGCTCGAGACGGACTCCTTCATCTCCGCCGCGTCCTTCCAGGATACGACGCGCGTCCTCACGGAAGCCGCCACGATGGGCAAGGTCGACGAGCTCAGGGGCTTCAAGGAGAACGTCATCCTCGGCCACCTCATTCCCGGAGGAACAGGCTTCCCGCTCCACCGCTACCTCAAGCTCGTGCCGCTTGCAGATCCGATTTCCGACGAGGAGATGGAGAAGCTCCGCGAAGAGCAGCGCAAGCGCAACGAGGAGATCTACGGCATCCCGGCGTCCGGAATCCCCGGCGAGGATGACGACGGCGACGACGACCTCGGCGAACCGCAGCTCATACCCGACAACGGTGACACTTCGGCCGACGGCGCAGATCTTGTGACCGCCGACGAGGCGACGCAGGGCGGCGGCGACGACCTGCTCGCATAGCGGAGGGAGAGAATGCAGAAGAAGACTCAGGAGTTCAAGGCCGAGATCGCGGAAATGCTCGATCTCGTCGTGAACTCCCTCTACTCCAAGAAGGAGATATTCCTCCGCGAGCTCATTTCGAACGCTTCCGACGCAATCGACCGCGCAAAGTTCCTCGGGCTCACCGACAAGTCAATTGTCGCAGATGGGCCCGAGTGGAAGATACAGATTGCCGCGAACCGCGCCGAGCGCACGCTCACCGTCTCCGACAACGGTATCGGGATGGACGCCTCCGACCTTGAGTCGAGCCTTGGCACGATAGCGTCTTCCGGGACGAAGAAGTTCCGCGAGATGCTGAAGGAGAAGGGCTCAGAGGCTCTTCCAGAGCTGATAGGCCAGTTCGGCGTCGGGTTCTATGCGGCGTTCATGGTGGCCGACAAGGTCGTCGTGGAGACGTTGAAGCGCGGGACTTCCGAGCCGTTTAGGTGGGAGTCCGACATGTCCGGGTCTTATACGATATCGGACGGCGACCGCGACTTCCCCGGGACGTCGGTGACTCTGCACCTGCGCGAGGGCCAGGACGAATATCTTGACAGATGGAGGCTGCAGGAGCTCGTAAAGAAGTATTCCGACTTCATCGCGTTCCCAGTCCTCTTCCGGCAGATAGACCCGCCGAAAGACGAGAAGGAGGAAGACCGCAAGCGCCGCGAGGAGGAAGAGGAAAAGCCCCTCAACACGATGGTCGCCCTCTGGAAGCGCCCGAAGAAGGACGTGAAGCAGGAGGAATACGACGAATTCTACCGCCACCTCACGCACGACTGGGAGGCCCCGTTCGAGACCATCCAGTTCTCCGGCGAGGGAGCGGTCGAGTTCAAGGCGCTTCTCTTCCTTCCGAAGAAGGCGACGATGGAGCTTTTCATGCCGCAGCAGAAGCGCGGCCTTTCGCTTTACGTCCGGAACGTCTTTATCGGCGACGACATCGAGATGCTCCTCCCGCAGTATCTGCGGTTCGTGAGGGGCGTCGTCGATTCCTCCGACCTTCCGCTCAACGTCTCGCGCGAGATGCTGCAGGACGACGCCGTCATCAAGAAGATAAAGGATGCCGTCACGTCCAAGGTGCTCTCCGTCCTCGAAGACATGAAGAAGAAGGACGCCAAGCGCTACGACGAGTTCTGGAATTCCTTTGGAACCGTGCTGAAGGAGGGCGTTCACACCGACTGGGAGCGCTCCGACAGGATAAAGAAGCTTCTTAAATACCCGACGGCGCGGCAGGATCCTGGCAAGAAGGTGTTCCTTGAGGACTACGTCAAGGACATGGGCTCCGGCCAGGCCGACATCTACTACATCTGCGCCGAGCGCGAGGAGGACGCCCGCAGGGCTCCGCAGCTTGAAGCCGCGCGCAAGCACGGCTGCGACGTCCTTCTCTGGTGCGATCCGGTTGACGAGTATCTCACCGAGTCCCTGCGCGAGTTCGAAGGCAAGAAGCTTGTCGATGTAGCGAGGGGCGACGTTAAGTTTGGCACCGAGGAAGAGCAGAAGGCGGAGAAGGAAGCCGGCGAGAAGTCGGCGGCCGAGCTCAAGCCTTTCCTCGAAGCCGTCAAGAAGGAACTTGAGGAGAAGGTCTCTGACGTGCGCGTCTCGACGCGGCTTACTGATTCCCCGTGCTGTCTCGTGCAGCAGGAGAACGCGCTTCCGCCGTCGATGGTCCGCATGATGCGGGCGATGAAGAACGACGTCCCGGAGGAGAAGAGGATTCTCGAGATAAATGCGTCTCATCCGCTCATCGCCAAGGTTAAGGGACTTGAGGGCGACGCGCTAAAGGACGCTGTGACGCTTCTCTACGACGCAGCTCTAATCGCGGAAGGCTCTCCGGTGACGGATGGCGCCCGCTTCACTAAGCTTCTCGCAGACTTGATGCTAAAGTAGCCCCGAAACGGGGGAAAGGGGGAACACATGGAACTTGCGGTCCTCATAAACAAATTCAACATAAAGGGCAGGCTCGTCTCGCTGCAGCCGTTTGGAAACGGCAACATCAACGACACGTTCCTCGCCATATACCGCAACACCTTCACTGAGTCGCAGGTGATTCTCCAGCGCGTGAACAGCAACGTCTTCCATTCGCCCGAGGTGATAATGGAAAACATGCACAACATCACGCGCCACTGCCACGAGAAGCTCGAGGACGATGCCGCGAAGGGGGCCGACGACCGCGTATGGCAGATGCCCCGGATCATCAAGTCCAAGGATTCCAAGGACTACGTCGTCGACGACAAGGGCGAAGTCTGGCGTGTGATAACGCGCATCATGTCTGCGCATGCGTTCGACATCGCGCAAGGGCCGGAGCACGCCATGGAATGCGGCGCCGCGCTCGGCCACTTCCACTATCTCGTTTCCGACATGGATCCGCGCGAAATCAAGGACCCGCTTCCTGGCTTCCACGTTACGTCTGGGTATCTGAAGGCCTATGACAAGACGCTAAAGACAGCTTCGGCCAAGGAGCTTATCCGCTCGTCGGTGGAGGCCAAGCGCATGGCGAAGTTCATCGAGGAAAGGCGCGGCTTTGCCGTATGCCTCG
>JBGUVV010000112.1:0-7290 GCA_045220525.1 Kiritimatiellia bacterium | reverse complement strand
CCGACTGACGTGAGGCTTGTCCCCTCGGAGGCGAAGCTTGACGCATCGGAGCTCAAGCTCTACGACCTCGTATGGCGGCGTTTCGTCGCGTCGCAGATGGCGGACGCGAAGACCACCCTCACCACAGTTTCAATATTGGCGACGAAGCCGGAAATCGCGCACGAATACGTCTTCACGGCCTCCGCGACCAAGATAGACTTCGAGGGCTTCCTCAAGGTCATGAAGCTTTCGCTGAAGAAGAAGCGCCCCGACGGCGAGGACGACGAAGATTCCGACGAGGTCGCGTATCTTCCGGAGGTCGCCGTCGGCGAGGACCTTGAGGCGGTCAGGTGGCTTTCCGACGAAAAGCAGACGAAGGGCCCTTCGCACTACTCCGAGGCGTCGCTCATCAAGACGCTGGAGGAGAACGGAGTCGGCCGGCCTTCGACTTACGCGGCAACGATCGAGACCCTCAAGGCGCGCGAATACGCGAAGACCGAGAAACGCAAGCTCATCCCGCTTGAACGCGGCATCTTGGTGTGCGACTGGCTCGTCGGCAAGATGGACGCGCTTTTCAGCGTCGGCTACACGGCCCAGATGGAGGCCGAGCTCGACAAGGTGGAGGAGCACGGCGTTTCGATGAACGAAATGCTTTCCAAGTTCTACGTCAAGTTCCTCAAGGCTATAGGCGATTCCGCAGAGCCGCCGCCGGACAAGTCCAAGTTCGACGTTGTGTTCGCTCTTCTCGACGGCGTCAAGGAATGGAAGCCGGCCAAGAAGGTGGGCAAGAGGGTTTACGACGACTGTGCGTTTGTCGAGAGCGTAAGGGAGCAGGCGGATGGCAAGAAGCGCCCTCTAAGCGACAAGCAGCTGCAGTCGCTCGTGCGCATTGCGCTCATGTATTCGAGCCAGATCCCAGACTGCGAGGCCAAGCTCAAGGAGGCCGGGCTTTGCGGCGCCAAGCCAAGCGCCGACAGGGCCGATCCCGACCTCGTGCGCTTTTGCTTCGGCGTCCTCGAGCGCGTCGGCGGGGTTTCCTCGAATCCGTTTCTCAAGTCGCTGGGCGACCAGTGGGAGCGCGGCAGGAGCCTTTCCCTGAAGCAGTTTGCGAGCCTTGCGCGCGCCACGGTCAAGGGCTCGGCGTCGCTTCCTGACCACGCCGAAATACGCGAGAAGCTTTCCGAATTTGCGCCAGCCGAGGAGGCGACGTCCGCCGATCCTGCGATTCCCGGCCTGCTTGCGCTCTTCGACTCGGTCACGGAATGGAGGCCGGTCGTCAAGAAGGGCAAGCGCGTCTATGACGACAAGGCCTTTGTGAAGTCGCTCTCCGACCAATATGCGCGAAACCGCTCCCTGTCGGATCGCCAGGTGTCCGCCCTAAGGCGCGTCGCAATGCAGTACAAGAACAGGATCCCTGACTTTGCCGCGGTCGCGGAGAAGCTGGGCCTTGCGTCATCCAATGGCGACAAGTCTGAATAGGTTTGCGAAGGACGATGCATCGATAGGACGCTTTCTCGCCGGCCTTTCCGCAGAGAGAAACGTTGCGAAGAACACGCTCTCTGCCTATTCAATAGACCTTGCGCAGCTTGTTTCGGCGAAATGGGGGAAAGAGGCTTCGCCGCCGTATGCGTGGGGTGGCTATTCCGAGTCTGACGCGCGAGCGTATGTCTCGTCGTTTGTCGGCGATGGCGCGTCATCTGCGACGGTGCGGCGCAAGCTTGCCGCCGCAAGGACGTTTTTCAGGTTCCTCCTCCGCGAGGGCACGGTGTCGGAGAACCCGTTCTCCTCGCTTCGCGGGCTGCGCAAGGCCAAGACTCTTCCGAAGACGCTTTCGGCGGCCGACGTGGACAGGTTCCTCTCCCAGCCAGAAAAGGACCATAAGGACGGCTTGATCTCCGAATTCGCCTTTCTCAGGGACGCGGCGGTTTTCGAGACTCTTTACTCCACGGGATGCCGCGTTGGCGAAATCGTGTCGGTGAAGTGGCGCGACGCGAATCTCCACGGCGGGACGATGATTGTCACAGGAAAGGGCTCCAAGGACAGGCTAGTGATCCTCGGCTCTCGCGCAGTCGCCGCGCTATTGCGCTACAAGGACAAGGTCGCTGCCGCCGACCCCTCTCTTCTTGCTCCTGAACGAGGTCTCTTCCTCTCGGACAGGCTTTCGCCGCTTACGTCGCGTTTCGTGGAGAGACGCATGAAGCGATACCTCGCGGAAGCAGGGCTGCCAGGCGACATTTCCCCTCACAAGCTGCGCCATTCGTTCGCGACGCACCTTCTGGACGCAGGGGCGGACTTGAGGTCCGTGCAGGAGATGCTCGGGCATGCGTCGCTTTCCACGACGCAGATATACACCCATGTTTCCGTCGAGCGGCTTAAGGACGCATACGCCCGTGCGCATCCCCGCGCGAGGGCAGGCAAAGGAACCCGTCTTTTACCAAACGCCACTTTTTGATATAATACGCGCGCCTATAAACGGGGAACATAGAAGATGATGACGATATACAGATGGGAAAACGGAGGACTCAGGGAGAGCTCTGAGTTCGCCGCTTCCTGCTGGATAAACCTCGTGGATCCCTCTACGACGGAGCTCGAGGCCGTGCTTACTCACTCCCATGTTCCCCGCGACTTCCTCACCGACCCGCTCGACACTGGCGAACGTCCGCGCTTCGACAACGAAGACGGCGCGACGCTTCTCATCGTGCATGTGCCTATGCCGATTCCGCCGGAAGACGACGAGGAGTCCGTCTCGCCCTACCGCACCGTGCCTCTTGGCATAATCCTCTGCGGCGCGTCTGTCATCACGGTATGCAGCGCGGCGACGCCGGTGACTACGGCGTTCCTCGACCAGATCAGGCGCGTATGCCCGCCGTCAGACAGCTGGCGCTTCGCGTTTCGCCTCCTCTGGCACGCGGGAGTCCTCTTCCTTCGCTACATAAACGACATCCACGGTCGCACCGACGCGCTGGAAGACGAGCTGCACGAATCCATTTCCAACGAGGCGCTCCTCAAGCTCTACCAGGTGGAGAAGACGCTCGTTTACTTCACGACGTCCCTCAAGGCCGACACGATCGCCCTTGCGCGCGCCAACACGGCGCGGCAGATCCAGCTCTCGGACGACGACCGCGACTATCTCGAAGACGCGATGGTCGAATACCAGCAGGCCCTTGAGACGGCCACGATCCACGCGAACATCTTGAACGGCACGCTCGACACTTTCGCCTCGCTCATCAACAACAACTTGAACAACGTGATGAAGTATTTGACGGCGGCGACGATCTTCCTCGCGGTGCCGACTCTCGTCGCGTCAATCTACGGCATGAACATCTCCCTGCCGTTCCAGTCGAGCGTACACGCCTTTTCGATAGTGACGGGCGTCTCTTGCCTTCTTGCGATTGCGATAGGCGCGGTTTTCGTGGTGCTTTCTCACAAGCGGAAGTTCTGATGGCGAAGTGCCGAGGAATATCCCTCCTGAGCGGCGGGCTCGACAGCCAACTTGCGGTGCGCGTCCTCGAGAGGGCGGGCGCGGAAGTAGAATGCGTTGCGTTCTCCACGCCTTTCTTCGACTGCGCCAAGGCGAAATCCGCGGCAGTTGGGCTTGGCGTCAAGCTGCATGTCGTAGATTTCCTCGAAGACGAGATTTCGCTTATCGAGAACCCTCCGCACGGATTTGGAGGGGCGATGAACCCGTGCATAGACTGCCACGCGCTGATGATCCGCAGGGCGGGCGAGCTGATGGAGCGCCTCGGATTCGACTTCGTGGCCACGGGTGAAGTCAGGGGGCAGCGGCCGATGTCGCAGAACTCGCAGTCGCTCGTCACGGTGGCGAAGGCGTCAGGACTTGCGGGGCGGCTCCTGCGGCCTCTATCCGCGAAGCTGCTTGAGCCGACAATCCCGGAGATTGAAGGCAAGATCAATAGAGACCTACTCCTCGACATTTCAGGGCGCTCGCGCGACAGGCAGATTGCGCTTGCCGCGGAGTTTGGAATACGCGACTATCCATCCCCCGCAGGCGGATGCCGCCTCACGGAGGATGCGTTCTCGCGCAAGCTCAAGGACCTCATGGACCACGAGGGGCTGAGGGAGCCTTCGTCTGGCGCGGAACAGGGCGTGAAGGGACGTGTCAACCGCAAGCTTATAGGGCTTCTTGGCACCGGGCGGCGTTTTCGCCTGCCTGACGGGTCCGGCGTGATCCTTGGGCGCAACGCCGAGGAAAACGGCGTGCTGGCGAAAAGCGGCGGCACCGTCGTAGAGCCGCCGACAGGCGTTCCCGGCCCCGTTGCGCTCGTTCCTGACCTTAAAAGCGAAGCAGACTTGGGAATTGTGCGCCAGATTGTCCGCGCATGGTCGCGCGGAACGTCCGACGACGACCGCGCTCCTTTCAAGAAATATCAGATAGTCTGATTGGACGATTGACGTTTGCTGACGTGAAAATATGCTATAATATAGCATATGTCAGAAAAACGTAGAATAGTTGTCACCAGTGCTCTCCCGTACGCAAACGGCGACATACACATCGGTCATCTTGTCGAATACCTCCAGACGGACTTCTTCGTTCGCTACCAGAAGCTGCGCGGAAACGAGTGCGTATACGTCTGCGCCGACGACACGCACGGCACACCCGTGATGATACGCGCGCGCAAGGAGGGCGTTTCTCCGGAAGAGCTGATCGCGAGGATGCATGCGATCCACCTCAAGGACTTCACCGACTTCCAGATATCCTTCGACAACTACTACACCACGAATTCGCCGGAGAACAGGGAGTTTTCCGAGAGGTTCTTCGCGGCGATGGAGAAGTCGGGCGGCATTACGAAGAAGACCTCTCCGCAGCTTTATTGCGAGCACTGCAAGATGTTCCTGCCGGATAGGTTCGTGAAGGGCGCCTGCCCGAAGTGCGGGGCAGAGAACCAGTATGGCGACAGCTGCGACCGCTGCGGCTCTACCTACGGCGCGGAGGAGCTTGGAAGCCCCAAGTGCACCACGTGCGGCGCGACGCCCGTCGTGAAGGACTCGGAGCACCTCTATTTCGAGCTCGAGCCCCAGCACGCCTATCTTGAAAAGTGGATCCCCGGGCATACGACGAGCGACGTCTCGAACAAGCTCCTCGAGTGGTTTGCGGAGCCCCTGCGCGGCTGGTGCATCTCCCGCGACGCGCCGTATTTCGGCTTTGAGATCCCGGGGCACGCGGGGAAGTTCTTCTACGTGTGGGTCGATGCACCGATCGGATACCTTGCCTCGCTTAGGAACTGGTGCGAGAGGAACGGCCAGAAGTTCGAGGACTGGTGGCAGAATCCGGCGGCCGAGCGCTATCACTTCATCGGTAAGGACATAATACGCTTCCACTGCCTTTTCTGGCCGGGAATGCTGAACGTCGCCGGCTTTGAACAGCCCAACAAGATATTCGTGCATGGCTTCCTTACCGTCAACGGCGAGAAGATGTCCAAGTCGAAGGGCACGTTCGTGAACGCCCGCACGTATCTCGACCACCTGCCTCCCGAGGCCCTGCGCTACTACTACGCGGCCAAGCTCGGCGGCACGACCGACGACATGGACCTCAACCTCGCGGATTTCGTCCAGCGCGTCAATTCCGACCTCGTCGGCAAGATCACCAACATAGCCTCTCGCTCCGCGCAGATGCTCCAGAAGCGGCTTGAGGGGAAGCTCGCCTCGCTTGCTGGCTGCGAAGAGGAGCTTGGCCTCCTCGAAAGGCTGCGCAAGGCTGGCGATGCTATCGCCCTCAACTACGAAAACCGCCGCTTCAACCAGGTCGTGGTGGAAATCTGCCGCCTTGCCGACGCCGCGAACGAGTATTTCGACCGCAAGGAGCCGTGGAAGACGGTGAAGACCGACGCCGAGTCCGCGCGCATTGCGCTTACTGCGGCGCTCAACGCCTTCCGCGTGATTGCAATATACTTAAAGCCTATCCTCCCCGCGTATGCCGAGAGGGCGATGAAGCTCTTTGGCGAGACGGAGTGGACTTGGGAGTCGCGCAATGCGTCGATAGAGGGCGTTGTCCTCGGACCTTACGAGTATCTTGCAAGCCGCATCGACTCGGCGCAGGTGGACGCAATGATAGCGGCCGCCGCCGAGAAGCCTGCTGAGACGGGCGAGGTCGCGCACGAGAGCCGGGCGAGCAAGAACAAGAAGGCCGCCGTGGAGCCGCAGGCCGCAGAAGCGCCGCCTTTGAAGGCCGAGGTCGCGTTCCCCGATTTCGAAAAGCTCGATCTCAGGGTCGGCGTCGTGGAGAGTTGCGAGATCGTCCCCAAGAGCTCGAAGCTCCTCAAGTTCGTGCTTGACGCGGGCTCTCTCGGCAAGCGCACGATTTTCTCTGGCATCCGCCAGGCGTATCCCGAGCCGGAGAAGCTTGTCGGCAGGGAGGTCGTGTTCGTCGCCAACCTCGCGCCGCGCAAGATGTCGGTCGGAGTGTCGGAGGGCATGATACTTTTCGCAGGCGAGCCGGGAACCTGCGGCGGCGTAGTCTCGCCGGATTCGCCCGCAGGCGGAGGGACGCCGGTCACCTGATGGCATGAGCGCACTCTCAATAGCGATTATCGTAGCCTGGTCGGCCGCCGCGGTCGGATTGGCATGGTATTTCGCGTCGATTGCGGGCGATGTCACCTACGTCACTCTCGCCGACGGTCGTCGCCAGGAGAGGTCGTTGCCCGTAGTCTTCAAGGCGCTCTTGCCTTTCGCCCCCAATCTCTTCCCCGTGGTGCGAAGCCCCATGTTCCGCAAGTCGGTGGACCAGGCCTCGTCGCTGCTCGTCCAGGGCGGCTACGAAGGGCTTCTTTCAGGAGAGGAGTTCGTTGCGCTGAAGCTGATGCTGCTGTGGATATTCCCCGACGTATGGCTTTACCGCGCGGTGCGCCGCAGGCACCTGTCGATACAGCTTTCGCTGCCGTTCGTCCTCGACATACTGACTCTCAGCGTAGAGGCGGGAATGGATTTCATAAGCGCTCTCCAGCGCAACTGCAAGTCGAGGAAGCTCGACCCGCTGAACGAAGAGCTACTTCGCATGACAAAGGAAATCCAGGTGGGCTCTTCGCGGCGCGACGCGCTGCGGGCCATGGCCGACCGCGTCGGGCAGAGGGACCTCAGGTCGGTCGCCTTCGCTCTCATCCAGGCCGACGAGCTCGGCGTGTCGATAGGCGCAATGCTGCGGATACAGTCCGAGCAGCTTAGGGCCAGGCGCTTCGACCGCGCGGAGAAGCTTGCCGCGGAAGCCCCTGTCAAGATGCTCGGCCCGCTTATGCTTTGCATATTCCCGGCTGTGTTCATAATTCTTCTCGGGCCTGTCGTGTCGCAAGTGCTGAA
>JBGUVV010000111.1:0-10040 GCA_045220525.1 Kiritimatiellia bacterium | reverse complement strand
GTTCTCCGTCCCTGCGCGGACGGAACGCTCCTGGTGGCCGCCGAGGAGGAGAGGCCGAAGAGGAGTCGCCTTCCTTACGAAGAGAGCCCCTACGCCCTTTGGCGCGTGGAACTTGTGGCCGGAGACGGAAAGGAGGTCCACCGGAACCTTCTTCACGTCGATTGCGGTTTTCCCGGCGACCTGCACAGCGTCGGTATGGAGGATCGCACCGCGCGACTTTGCTATCGCGGCGACTTCCTCCAGCGGGAAAAGGACGCCCGTTTCGTTATTGGCGCTCATGACCGACACCAAGACCGGTCTTCCTTTCGCGGCGTCGATCTCCGACGCAAGAAGGCCCGTATCGAGCCTGCCGAGCCCGTCGACCGGCAGCTCCACCGTCTCGACGCCCTGCGCCTTGAGCCGACGCACAGGCTGGAGAACGGCGGGATGCTCGACCGCCGTCGTTATGACCTTTACCTCTGGGCCGAGGGCCTCCGCAACGCCGCGTATCGCCGTGTTGTTCGACTCGGTTGCGCACGACGTGAACACGATCTCGCCGGGATCGGCGTTCATGAACCTCGCCACCTCGTCGCGCGCGCAGTCGACGTCCTTTGCAACGCTCCCGCCGAATGCATGCATGGAGCTTGGGTTTCCGTATCTCTCTCCAAAATAGGGGAGCATCGCGTCCCTCACCTCGGGAGCGATCCGCGTAGTCGCGTTGTTGTCGAAATATACAACCTTTTCCATCAGCGTGTATTATACCATTTTCTTCCTATGCCATGCGCCGCGTCGCCGACATCGAGAGCGAGACCGCGGCAAAGACGAGAAGCGCCCCCGCGAAGAGGAAAAACGCAAAGTGCTCGTCCCAGCGGTCGTAGGCGTCCGCCTCAAGCTCCGTCGTCTCAAGCTCCGATATCTCCTCAAGCGCCCTTTCAAGGGCATCCCTGTCGTTCACCGCGAAGTAGGTTCCGCCCGTCTTCTTCGCTATCGACTTGAGCTGCCCCTCGTCGAAAGTCATGTCGGCGTACTGAACGACCTGCCGGCCGAAGAAGTCCCTTGCGAATATCGGGGTTCGCGAGGCCCTCGTGCCGACGCCAATCGCATAGACCTTGACACCCATCTTCGCCGCCGCGTCAGCCGCCTCCGCAGGCTCCACCGCCCCGGTGTTGGATACGCCGTCAGAAAGGAGTATGACGATCTTCGACTTGGGCTTCGCGTCCTTGAGCCTCGCAAGCGCCATCGCAAGGCCGTCGCCGACCGCCGTCATCTGCTCGTCGGCGGCAATGGCCTTGCCCTGCTCGTCAACGGCTATGGACGGGATCTCGACTCCCCTTAGGACGTTTAGGAGAGCCTCGTGGTCTGCGGTGAGCGGGGAGCGCGTCGAAGCGTAGCCGCCGAACGTGACAAGCCCGATGAGGTCGTCGGGGCGCTTTTCCACGAACTTCGCAAAGAGCTTCTTCACGACGGACAGCCTCGTCGTGTCGCGCGAGAATCTCTCGCCCCTCGGCGTGAGGTCAAGGGCGTCCATCGACCCCGAGACGTCAACCGTCATAGCGATTGCAATGGCGTCCACGCTCCGCCTCTCCCTCGCGAGCGGAGAGCGCGGGCGGGCCGCCGCGACGACAAGAAGCGCGAGGCCCGCAAGCATCGCGAACGGAGTGACGGCGGCCACCTTCGCGCGCCAGCCTGCCGCGTCTTTAGGTATGCGCGAAAGCGCCGAGAAGCGTATGCCCGCCTTTCGCCCACGGCGCAGCAGCCTCCACGCCGCCACCGCAAGCGGCGCGAGCAGGAGGAACATCCATGGGTTGGCGAAGCTCATGCGTCAGCGTGCAGGCTCGTGCAGGGTAAACGTCTGGTTGCCGAGTCCATCCGGCGGCACATGGCCGTGGGTCGAGCCCTGCACCCAGTTGATCGTCTTGTCGCAGGGAAGGTTGTTGTAGAGAATCGCCACACCGCTCGGCGGGCAGCAGTAGTCGCCAAGGCCCGCGCGCTTGATGGTCACCTTGCACTTCTTCGAGACGCGCTTGCCGATGTTCACGGGGTCGAAGTAGCGCATCGCCGGCGTCTCGCCGACGCCCCAATTGGGGGTAACGCGCTTCAGCGTCTCGCGCCCGCCCATGTCGCAGCACCAGGGTATGCTGGGATTGGCCTCCGTGACGTCTGGGTCGAGGCCGGCCGCCCACACGGTCTGCAATCCGCCCATCGAGCCGCCGCTCGCAGTGAGGTCCCTTCCGTTCCATTCGGGCATCGACTTTATGAACTGGAGGGCCCGCATTATGCGGTAGCACATCCAGCCGAAATACGCGGTGTCGGTTGACTTGTTCTGCCAGGCGGAGTCAAGTCCGAACGTCTTGTCGTTGGACTTGATCGAATTGTAGAACTCGGTGTAGTATTCGTCCTCGCGCCCGAGCTCGTAGCCGTGGGCGTTTATGAACATCGTTATAGCGTCCGCGGGACCGCCCGCCGGCACTGTCTGCACGAAGTGCGCCCCGTATCCGTGGAAGCTTATCCGAGCGGGGAACTTGCCCTCTTTCTTGGGAACCGTGTACCAGCCCGTCACGGGGCGCGGCCCCGCGCACGAAACGGAGAACGTGTAGACCCTCGAATTCGCGTCCTCGTTGGCAAGCTTCACGACGGGGTTCATCGGCACCTTCGCAAGACGCGCCTTGCGCTTCGCCCAGAACTCGTCGAAGTCGGCGGGCTCGGGGACGCTCTCAAGCTTCTCGGGATGGACGGCCGCGCCGCCGTCGAAGAAGACGCGCTTGTCTGCGCGCTCCCAGCGGTTGAGCGCCTTCTTGCCTTCCGGCGTAGATCCATCCACGTGCAGCTGCTTGCGGTAGGCCTTCCCATTGGCGTCCACGACTTCGGCAAGGAGCCGCACGAAACCGGGCCTGTCGATCGAGGTCTTGACCACAAGCGGTTTTTCCGCGGAAAGCTCCTCCTTGCCTGAATCCGTCTTGCCGTCGTCGCCGGTACGCCTCCACTTAACGAAATACGCGCCCTTGGGAAACGGCTTCGCCTTCTTGAGAGTCAGCGTGAACGTCATCGTCTCGCCTATCTCGTAGTCAATCGCACGAGCCTTGTCGGTCGTGCCTATGAGCTGCGCCTCGTCGAGCTCGCCGCCGGGCGAGGACACAGTCTCTGCCTGAGAAACGCCAAAAGACAGCATGGCCGCGGAGCCAGCCGCCACAATACCGATAAACGTCTTTCTATTCATGCTGCATATTATAGCAAATTTACCTTTATCCTATCCAAGGTAAACGTTACGCCTAATGAGTTCGCGGCGGAGTTCGGCGTAAGGCAGCGCACGCGGAGAGACGCCCTTCTTGGTGCAGAGCGCCGCGGCAGTTCCGGCGGCCTCGCCGGTCACGAAGCACGGGCAGATGAGGCGGAACGTGTCGATTGAATCTGACGCGCCGACGCAGCGCCCGGCAGCCAGCACGTTCTCGCCTTTCTTCGGGACGAGCGACCGGTAGGATACCGGCATCGCGGCATGGGGTCCGTCGACGCCAAACCACCCGACGACCTCCTTGGCGTTCCCGCCTGCGCGCTCCGCCTCGCGCGTGTGGACGAACTCCGCGTCGAGGATGCGCGTCGCACGCGGGCCGATCTGCGAGCATGTGCTCGATATGTAAACCTCCTCCCAGCCCGGGGTCTTCTTCATCTCGCTGACATGCTCCCACCAGTACTTGCGGTGGAGAATCTCCGCGCGAGAGAGGTCGCGCACCGATAGCCCATCGCCCTGCGGGCCAAGCCTCCCGCCCCACCATGAAGTCTGATTGGCCTCGTTGGAGCGCATGGGCCAAGGCTTGGGAAGTCCGTAGATGTCCTTGGAAACGTCGGCGGGCGGCGCCTTCGCCGTCACACGGTCGATATTGCCGAGGCGCGTGACAAAGCCGATTGCGTGCGTGATCTGCCGGTATCCGCATCCTGCGGCGAAGAAGATGTCGCCGTCGCCAGTGGCATCGACGACCTGTTTCGCAAGAATCGCCTGAAGTCCCTGCTTGGACTGGAAGACGACCCCGAGCACCTTGTCGCCGTCCTGGATAACGTCGACGCCCCAGGAGTGGAAGAACACCTCGACGCCCGCCTCCACGGCCATCGTGTCCATGAGGTACTTCGCGCCTTCCGGATCCACCGTCGGCTGCCAGTGGCCGCCGTCCTTCTTGCGAGGGTTGGCGCTCGCGACATGCGAACCCAGCGCGACGGCCCGCCGCATGAACTCCTCGCATACGCCCTTCGTCACGAGCGTCCAGCGACCGCCCTCCTCGCGCGAAGTCGCGAGCATGATGAGCACCATGCCGTTAGTGAAGAGCCCGCCCAGGCTGCCGGCCTTCTCGACCAGAGCGACCTTCGCGCCTGTCCGCGCCGCGGCAACCGCCGCGGCAAAGCCGGCCGGGCCGCCCCCGACGACGACGACGTCCGTCTCGTGGAACTTCGGAACCTCGCATGCAGGGCGGAACACCCGCCCGTCCTTCATGAAGCAGCTCGGGCCGTCCTCGATGGTGTGCGGAATCGGGAATATGCGCTGTCCGAACCAGACGTTCGCCGGGTCGCCGACAGAACCTGGCGGCAGAGTCTTGTTCGTCGCGACGAAATCGTCGCCAAGCGCGGCGCCCGCGAGTCCGGCGCCGCCGACCAACCCAAGCTTCTTCAGAAATTCGCGTTTAGTTATCTGCATGTTGCCTCCTTTACTGCCACTATCAGGTGAAAAGCACCTCCTGACCGTGGAACATGAAGTTGCCGCCGACCACGTACTGCATCGCCGTAGGCGAGAACCGCTCCTGGACGGCTATGTGCAGGTGCCCCGCAAGTATGCCTTTGAGGAGCGGCTCCTTCTTGAGGTAGGCGATGAAGCCGCGCGTCACGGGGTCCTCGAGCTGGCGCTTGAAGTCGCCCCTGGCCTCTGGGGCGACCTCCTCGGACGTGAAACGCCCGCGGACGCGCCAGTACCGCTCGTGGGCAAGCCATATCAACTCGGTGAAGAACGGCACGTGCATGCAGAGCACAATCGGCAGCCCCTTCTTCGCCTCCGCGCGGAACAGCTCGACCTGGTCCGGCTGGACCGTCCCGAACACGTCGTCCATGCAGACGAAGTTGACGCCGTTCACGACCTTCGACGAGAATCGTGCCTCGACCGGATACACCCTCTTCAGGATCGGCCAGCTGCGATCCTTGAACGGCTCCTGCCAGGTGTGCTTCTCGCCCGGCAGGTACGTGTAGAACTCGTGGTTGCCCATCGAGCCGAAGACATCGGGGCCGTAGTACTTCTTCACGAGGTCGAAGTTCGCCTCGCTCTGCCAGTCGATCAGGTCGCCTGTATGGAGCACGTAGTCGACGTGTTCCTTCGCCCACGCCAGCGAGTCTCGCAGCGCCTCCTCCTGCCGTCCGCCGAAGGTGCGGGTGCGGCGCTCCATGATCTTGACCTTGTCCGCGCCATCCGCCTCGGTCGGATACGCCGCAGTGAGATGGGTGTCTGAAATGTGCAGGATCGAGAACGGCGCAGTCGCGCCGGCGTCGATGCGCTGGTACGCGAGCACAAGCCGTTCATACCGTCCGCGCTGCGGAAAGACGGACGGATCGTCCGCGGCGAACGACGGCAGCTGCGACGCGGCGATCATCGCGCCGCCGCCCGTCAACGCCTTCAGAAAACCTCTTCTGTCAGTATCATGCTTCATACATTTTCATCCCTACATACTATTGAGTTTAATGGCGCGGGTTCCCGATCTGCAGCATCAGATAGTCGATTGGCCCGAACGAAAGATGGATCGTCGAGCCCTCTACTTTGGGCGCAGGGCCGAAATCGGCGGCAACGACCTTCCCGACACCTTCCTGAAGGGTGATCGCCGCGGTCTGGGCGTTGGTCGTGCAGTTCACGGCCAGCAGGTATGTGTCGCCTCCATATCGCCATGTGCGGACGGCAACGGCCTCCGTGGCACCTGAGACCGGCGGCGGCTCCTCCCCGGAAAGGAGCACGCTCTCGTACTTCTTCACCTCGGAGGCGGCGGCCTTCGTGCGCGCCCACGCGGGGGCGAACGCGTCCGCAGGGTCGTCGTGCTTCTCGTAGAGATGATGGAAGGCGTAGTAGACTATGCCGTTCGCGCCGCCGGCAATCGCCTGCCATGTCATGTTCGCCATCTCCTTCTGCGTCGGCGCGCGCTGGCCCTTCGTCTCCTTGCGCTTCAGCCAGCCCCATCCGAATGCCTGCGGCACCTGCCATATTGCGCGCGACGCGAAGGTTCCCTCCCTTCCCTGGCGCATGGACGATATCACCGTCTCTATCGGCTTCTTCGGAATCGGATACGGATCCATCCCAAGCACGTCGTAAGTGCCCATGTACTGGCGCGTCTCGGAAAACACGTCCTGGACGGACCATGTCGGGTGGTCAGGGTCGATTTCCTCCAGGAGCCGCTGCCTGAACGCGAGCTTGGGGATGTCCGCCACCGGGCGTTCGTCGTTGGTGTACCATGCGAGGAGGAACGGATTGTCCCTGTACTTGGCGACAGTCTCGCGCACCCACGCCTCGGCTCCGCCATCGTCGGTCGTTCCGTGGCGCAGGTCGAAGATCACCTTGAGCCCTGCAGCCCCGTACATGTCGAGTTCCTTCTCCGACAATCCCTTGGAAGCATACGGCATCACGCAGTTGAACGGGCCCTCGACGTAGTGGGCGAGGTTTGACGCGTTCAGGCCCCGGTTGCTGAAATACATTCCAAGCGGGAAGAACGGCTTGCCGTCTACGATGGTGCGCTTCATCGAATCGATGCGGACTCTCCGGCTCGACGGCTCCATGATGCGGGCGAAGCGAAGAAGCGCCGCGGAATCTACGACGCTGCCCTTTAGCGAAAGAGCGCATGTCACGTAGTTCGTCCCAGGGGCGAAACGCGACACGTCAAGCGTCACCGTCGCCTCGCCGCCAGGAAGCGGCGTAGTCGGCACCGACACGGGGCCGCCATCGACGCCCACATACGTAAACGTTGCCAGGTAGTCCGTGATTGCATTGGCCTTCAGGTCGAGGTTGAGGGCGGCCGAGAACCGCACCTTGCCGTCGCAAGCCTCGTTTCGGTATGCGTCGGAAAACACCCCGGCCACGGGCTTCATGTCGTATTCTTCGACATAGACGTTGTCGATCACGCCGCGGCCAGACACGCATTTCCTGGCCCACGGCTGGACGTAGGCCCGCACTATTCCCTCCGGCACGGGCTTTGTGATAAACTCGACCTTCTTCCAGTCCGAGTCCCCTCTCGCGAACCTGCGCGTCCCGCCGCCGAATTTCCACTTGCCGTCGGCTCCGTAGCCTTCAATGTATATTCCAATCCCGTGTGCATCTGTCTTGCGCTCCGTTTGAAGCCCGACGGCCTTGACGAGCGCGGATACGCGGTAGCGCTTTCCCGCTTCCAGCTTCACGGCCTGCTGAGGGCGTCCGTGCCTCTGCTTCGCCCCTTCCGAGCATTCGAAGACAAGCCCGCCCGAGCCGTTGTGCCCGGCGCGCTCGCCATGCCAGTCCGGATGGCGGCTCCAGCCGACTGGATATCCGTCCTTGCCGGTCTTCTCGAAGGCTGCGTTCTCAATGGCGACTGGCGTGCCGGCAGACAGCACCGCCGCGCACAGCGCGCATTTCGCCGCCACGACGACAGATAGATTGCATCTTCCCATGGGTCTTTTCCTTTCCCCGCGTTCACTTTCCGATGTGGAAAGCGCCGACAGGCAGGTTCACCTCGTTGTAGAGCGCGCCGAGCCACGGCGCGCTGTGCAGGTAGCGCAGACGAACCGGGTTCGCCACGCCTTTGGCGGAGACGACTACGTCCGTGCCGACCAGCTCCCCGAGCCGCTGATCCTTCCCCTTGTGTTTCGTTACGCGGAAGTTCTGTATGTCGGCGCTCTTCCACTCGCCGTCCTCGCCGCATATCTCGAACCCGGTCTTGAGCGAGCGGTCCATGTTGTAGACGTAGAAGCGCTTCACGTCACGGAACGAGAGAACAAACCTGTCGCCCTCGATGCGCCAGCCCTTCAGCGTGGGAGAGTTGTCCTGGATGTGGTCGTAGCCGTAGAGCCTCTTGAACGCATGCAGGGCAAGCCGCTGGGCGACGGTCTGCTTGCGGTTTGGATGGATGTCCGCCGTATTGCCGAGGTCGTTGATGATGGCTATGGCGGCGTTGGGCTGCTCGGCGGCGAACTGAGCCTGCGCCTCCTGCAGCGCCGGCACCGACGGGCTGCCCCATGGCGCGACCTGCGCAAAATAGAACGGCAGCTCCGGATTCTCGAACTTCTTCGCCCAGCCGTTCCAGAGAGCATGCGAAAGCGAGCAGTAGTGCTCGGCGTCGCTGGAGTTGTTCTCGCCCTGATACCATATCGCGCCGCGTATCGTGAACGGTGCGAACGGCTCGATGTTCGCGTTCCAGAGCACCGTCGGCTGGCGAAACGACCCTCCCCTGATGCCGCCGCGCGTCAGCTCGCTCTCGCGCTTTTTCCACTCCTCGCCCGACACCGGATATTTCTCCAAAAGTTCGCGCAACTCAGGGACGGACTCGAACCCCTCGCGCGGAGTCCACGCCTCGATGTTCGTTCCGCCGTTGTAAGCCGCGATGACGCCAATCGGCACGTCCAGTTCGGCATAAAGCTCAAGGGCGAAGTAGCTCGCCACCGCCGAAAACCCGTAGCGCCGCTTTCCGTCGCCGTCCCCGCTCTTCAAGTTGTCCCAGTTGAATTCCTTCCACACAACGTTTCCAGTGCGCACAGGCTTGGCCTGCCAGGAAGCGTGATGGTTCGCGAACCTCACGTACGGGCGGCGCACGTACTGCGCGATCATCGCGCCCTTCTCGTCCCCGTGGCGAGGATCTACCCACACGAGCGGAACGCCCATATTTGACTGCCCGCCGGCGAACCACACCTCGCCCACAAGGACGTCCTTCACCTCTGCCTCGTTCGCCTTGAGAACTCGCCCCTTCTTCGAAGCGGCGAACGGGCCGATGTTCACCCGCCAATCGCCCGCCGCGTCGGCCTTGGCCTCCGCCGTCTTTCCCGCGAACGACACGATGACCTTCTCGCCGGGATCCGCCGCGCCCCACACGGCAACGGGCTTTTCGCGCTGGATCACCATGTGGTCGGAGAACGGCATTCCAAGCCTGACCGCCGCCTGCGAATGTAAAATGTAAAATGTAAAATGTAAAATGATCAGCAGCCTAAAAGATGGGAAACCACCTTTCAAACCTCTCAAACCTCTCAAACCTTTCAAACCTCTCAAACCTTTCAAAGCTTTTCTATTTTCACGTAGTCGAACCGTATTCGCCCGGGGCCACCCTCGCGCACGAGAAGGTCGTAGAAATAGGCAGCATCTTTTTTCGCGAACTCCAGCACATAGCGCATGAAGCCGGACTTTCCAGGCGGCGTTGAGGTGCGTGCCACGGCGTTGTTGAGCGGCTTCTTGTTGCGCAGCACGAACGTCCAACACGGCCCTTTGTCCTGCTCGGTAGTCATATCGACGGTAAAGCGGAACTTCGCGCCCTTATCGCCATTCCACGCTTCCTTCGGGAGAACAAGGCGATACTGTGCGCCGGACGGGAGCTCAAAGAAGCCGTCCTTGGCTTCAAGCGCCGTCTTGCTCGTCAGCCCCTTCAGGAACTCGCAGTCTTTCATCGGCTCGGAAGACTCCCAGACCGTGGTCCCGTCTGCCGCCGGGCTCTCCGCCGTGAACGTGCACGTCAGCTCTCGCCCTTCACGTCCCCACACGTTGCGCGGCCGCACCGAGACGCGGTACTCCGCCCCGGACTCGAAATACGTCGCCGACACGGTCTGCGACACGGACGCCGGACGTTCCGCCTCGCGCTGCCAGAAGTCGCCATATACGTCTCTGCGCGCAAACGGAATCCATCCGCCTTCGCCGCCGCGCCTTTCAATCTCGATTCGATACGCAAGAGGCCGCACCGCGCCGGACACGCACGGAAATTCAATCGTCGCAGTCTTGAACGGCTTGTCCATGGCGACGTCGATCTTCGCGTCCGGCGCGAACTCTGGCGCCTTTGCCGCAGCGGCGCGCTGTTCGCGCCTGTATGGAGCGGTGGCCG
>JBGUVV010000110.1:0-3077 GCA_045220525.1 Kiritimatiellia bacterium | reverse complement strand
GACTGCCAGAAGGACATCCCGACCCGCATGCCGAAGGAGTGGAAGTGGACCGAGGGCGCGGCTTACTGCCACATCTGCTCGAACGAGACGATCGCCGGCGCGGAGCTCAAGGAGTTCCCCAAGACGACCGGCCCGCTCATCTGCGACATGTCCTCGGACATCCTGAGCTGCGAGCGCGACTACAACAAGTTCGACATGTTCTACGCGGGCGCGCAGAAGAACCTCGGACCCTCCGGCATGGCGGTCGTCGCGATCAAGAAGGAGCTTGCGGCTAAGGGCGACGACAAGATCCCGACGATGCTCCAGTACCGCACCTACGTTGACGAGAACTCGCTCTTCAACACCCCGCCGACGTGGGGCATCTACGTCTTCGGCGAGACGATGAAGTGGGTGAAGAAGATGGGCAAGGAAAAACTCTTCAAGCTCAACGCCGAGAAGGCGAAGAAGATCTACGACGTCATCGACGGTTCCGAATTCTGGTCTGGTACGGCCGTTCCCGAGTTCCGCTCGAACATGAACGTCACCTGGCGCATCAAGGGCGGCGACGAGGAGCTTGAGAAGAAGTTCCTCGACGAGGCGAAGAAGCTTGGCATGAGCTCGCTCAAGGGGCATCGCTCCGTCGGCGGCCTCAGGGCGTCCATCTACAACGCGTTCCCGATGGAAGGCGTTGACGCGCTTGTCGCCTTCATGAAGGATTTCGAGCGCAAGAACGGGTAACCCTAAAGCGGCAAATTACCGTTGTCTAACGAAGGTGGAAAGTGGTATAATCACATCCAAAGGCAATTAACCAACAAAACAGTCAAGGAGAAAAACAATGGCCCATAAGATTGCTGCCGACAAGTGCGTATCGTGCGGATGCTGCAAGGATGCATGCCCTGCCGAGGCGATTTCCGAAGGAACCCCCTACGTGATCGACCCCGACAAGTGCGTTGACTGCGGCGCCTGCGCCGCGCAGTGCCCCAGCGAGGCGATCGCGCAGGCGTGATCGAATTCGTCAGGGAAACCCTGCTTCTTCTCCCGTTTCTGTTCGTAACATACCTCGTCCTCGAGGCGATGGAAACGAGGGTTGACGGTGCGCTCGGGAGGTTTCTCGAGCGCACAAGTTCGCTTGGCCCCGCGGCGGGTGCGCTCGCGGGAGCCTTCCCGCAGTGCGGCGTATCCGCCGCGGCTGCGTCTCTCTACGCAGGAGGCGTGATTACGGTCGGCACGCTACTTGCGGTCTTTCTTTCTACTTCCGACGAGCTTGTGCCAGTCTTGATTTCCCAGCGGGTCCCCGTCTCGCTGCTCGTGAAGATCGTCGGCCTTAAGGTGGTAGTGGCGCTTGGAGCGGGTTTTGTCGCGAACGGTGTCCTTTCATTCATGCGCCACCGCCGCCGCGATGTCTCAGTGGGCGAGCTTTGCGCGCATAGCCACTGCGGATGCTCGTCTCACAAGGGCATTCTCGTCCCCGCCCTCATCCACACGGCGGAGATATTCGCGTTTATCGTCGTGATATCGGGCGCGATAGAGCTTTGCATGCACTGGTTCGGCGAGGATTCGCTTTGCGCGCTCCGCCTGAACAGGCCGTTTTTCGGCGAACTTGCGGCTGGTGCGCTCGGCCTCATACCCAACTGCGCCGTTTCCGTGGCGGGGGCGAAGCTCTACCTTGCCGGTGCGATGAGCCCCGGAGCGCTTATGGCCTCGTCGTTCACCAGCTCGGGGCTCGGGCTTCTCGTCCTATTCAGGACCAACAGGAACATCTGCGAGAACATTGCGATTCTCGCTTCAGTCTATCTTGTCGGCGTCATTCTCGGCTTTCTTACAGGCAATCTTATTTAGAGAGGCGGTAAAGGCATGAAAAAGCTGTTTTCATGGGTGAAAAAGGTAGTTAGCAGCTTCCTTGGCAACAAATGCACCATCCATGCGGCCGCACTTACTTATTTCTCGCTTCTTACGGTCGTTCCCCTCCTTTGCTGTATTCTCGTGGTTGCAAAGGCCTGCGGCATCGACTCTTTTGCGAGGGACCAGATCAACTACCATATCGACCGCACGCTTTCCGAATTCGTCGCGGCTCAGGAGGACCCCCTCGCAAAGCTCACGCCGGCCGACGAGGAGGAGCGAGAGAAAAAGCGCATTGCGGCCGAGGAGTTCGCCGAGCAGGCGCGCAAGATATCCAACGACATATTCACCCGCATCGACCAGTTCGACATGAGCACCATCGGCTGGATAGGCTTTGGCCTCCTTCTCTGGTCCGTCGTATCGACGCTCAGTGCGGTTGAGACGAGCTTCAACGCCATATTCGGCGCGCCGAAGGACCGCCCGATATGGAAGAGGGTCCTTATGTATTCTTTTATGATGGTTATCTTGCCCATATTGGCGGCCGCAGCGATGTCGCTTCAGATCATGCGCGTCGTAAAGGACATAATAGTCGCCACTTTGGGGGCAACGTGGCTTACGAAATGGGTCTCAGACGGCCTTGTGGCCGTGCTCGACTCGAAGGTCTTCGGGTTCTCTGTCGCGCTGCTCTTCGCCTCAGTCGCATTTGCCGCGCTCTATTGGGCGATACCAAACCGCAAGGTGCCCTGGCGCTGCGCTTTCCGCGGCGGATTCATGACGGCGTTCGTCTTCGGCTGCTGGATGAAGGTGTGCGCCGTCGCGCAAGTCGGCATCGCCAAGTCCTCCGCCCTCTACGGGTCGTTCGCCTTCGTGCCGATAGTCCTTACGTGGCTCTACATCGGCTGGCAGATAGCGCTTTTCGGGGCGAATGTCGTGCATTCGCTTGAGCCGGACGAGGGGGAGAGCCCTTGATGCAATCGCAGCTCCCGCTCTGGCTTTCGGTCGCCTTCGTCGTCCTCGGGCTAGTCGCCCTTGCGTGGTCAAGCGACGTCTTCGTCGACGGTGCCTCTTCGCTCGCTAAGATACTCGGCATATCTCCCTTTATAGTGGGGATGGTCGTAATCGGCTTCGGCACAAGCGCCCCGGAGCTTTGCGTTTCGGTCATGAGCGGGCTATCGGGCCACTCCAACCTGTCCCTCGGCAACGCCTACGGAAGCTGCATATTCAATATCGCCGTCATAATCGGCATATCTGCCCTGATA
>JBGUVV010000109.1:0-11553 GCA_045220525.1 Kiritimatiellia bacterium | reverse complement strand
CGAGACAATCAACGAGGCAATCACCCGCCACAGGCTGGATGCCGTGAAAAAGTTTCTTGCCACGACGAACCGTCCGATAAAGAGCATCTCAGAGGAATGCGGCTATACCGACCCGAGCTATCTGAAGGTTCTATTCAAGCGCCGCTTCGGCTGCACAATGCGAGAGTGGCGCCGCCAGAACCGCGGCGCATAGCGGTCCCTCGGAGAAACTTGGGGACAGACCCCGCCGCTGTGGGGAGACACCCCGCCGTCGCTTCATTTTTTGCGGGTAATTTCGCGTTTTCTGCAACTTATCCCAGTTAGAGCTACCAGATGCCTAACTTGAGGTAGGGGAAAATCTGCTTCTCAAGAGTGATGTCGAGGTCGAAGAGCGCATTTCCGGCAAAGCCGAACTTGCGCGTCATCGAGATCTGATCTATCACCTGGCGCGCGTCGAGACGCGACTCGTTTGCAGTGACCCCGATTCCGACGATTGTCCTGCGGGCGTATGACTTTCCAATAGACTGCAGGGCCAAGAGCTCCGCGAACTTCACGTTCGAATCAGTGTAGTCCATGGGAACTGCATAGTCGATGAAGTTCATATCGAGCCAAGAGAACCAGTCCTGTCCTACCGAAGCGACGCAGGCCGGATACTTGCCGTAAACAGCCGCCGTAAGCCATTTCGGCCTTGCGACAATCCGCCGCGCGTCTGCCACAAACTGCGAGACCGAGTTCTCCGCACCCTTCGGGCGGACGGTGCCCTCGCCCCACCTGACGAAATCGAGATGCACGCCATCGACCCCGCTCTTCGCCTGAAGCTCGGCAACGGCCCTAAGGACATAGTCGCGTACTTCCTTGTTCGACGGGTCAAGATATTCCGTAAGCTTCCCGGACTTTAGTTTGAGCCTCCAGCCCTTCTTCTCGAAGTCTGCGAGGACGGCAGGCGTCCCGCGCGTCGCGCTGAAGGAGATGAGCCACGCATGTATCCTTATGCCTGACCCGGCGGCAGCCTTGACGCAGGCTGCAAGCTGGTCGCCCTCCTGCGAAAACGTCTTCGAGCGCGGCAGCACGCCGCTCGCGTAGTGCGCGAAACCCGCGCCCGCGACATTCACGAAAAGATCTGTGATGCGAGCCTCCTTGAGAACCCTTATCGTCCGAGGCCAGTTCCCCGGATAGAGCCCGCAGCCGGAGTGGTCCCAGGTAGCGTGGATCTCGCCCTTGCGCGGGACCTGCTTGAGCGCATATGCCCTCATGGACGCGGCGCGAGCCGATTCGCGGGCGTTGTGCGCGGAAAGGCTCCACGCCTTCGGGTCGATGAAACCGACGATTGCGCCGAGGAAGCGAGCCTTTAAATCCTCGTCGCCGTCCGCAAGCAGCACGTGAGTCATCCAGAAGCCGGCGCCCGTCGCTATCCACGCGGGCTCGCGCGACTGCTTGCCGGACCTGTCGGCCCAATATGCGATCACGCGGCCCTTGCCCTGCACGGGAGCCGCCCTCTGGAGGACAGTCGAGGTCTGCGCTATCGACGAGGGAAGGCCGTCAGGGAACTTTGCCGAGAACACCATGCGGCTCCACGCACCTGGATACGGCGCCGAGGCGTAGCCTAGCGGCTTCACGCCCATAAGCTCGCCCAATGCGGCGGAGGCGGAATGGAAGACGACGAGCTTCCCGCCGCGCGCGCGGAATTCCCTGAGAGTCGCCATCTCCGCCGCAGTAGGCGCCTCGAACCCGACGAGGAACGCAAGCTTCTCGCCCTGCAAGGCGCTCTTCATCTGAGAAGCCGGAACTACCGACGCGGCGACGTTCTCGCCCTTGAGCCAGCGCTGTATGTGGTTCGCGAGCGAAGTGTAGTAGCCCGGCTCGTGGGCGACGATCGACACGGCTATTAGAAGGCTCTTCAGCATTGTTCGCGGTCTTTGGAGCCTGCGGCTCGGACAAGGTCGGGGCGCAAGGCCTCCGTGGCGCGGAGAGCCTCGGCCATTCTCCACGCCTCTATGCGGCGATGGTCGCCTGAAAGAAGCACGTCAGGGACCTTCATGCCCCTGAACTCCGGGGGATGCGTATATTGCGGCGGCTCGAGGAGTCCGTCCCTACCGAAGCTCTCGTTCGCAGTCGCCGCGGGGCCGCCGCCGAGCACGCCAGGAAGAAGCCTCACAATGGCGTCGGTCATGGCGGCGGCCGCAAGCTCACCGCCTGTCATCACGAAGTCGCCGATGGAAAAGCGGTCGGTGGCGAGCGTCTCTATGCGCGCGTCGAAGCCCTCGTAGTGTCCGCACATGAAGACAATGCGCTGCTCGCGCGGAGGCTCTGCGAGCGCGGCAAAGGCCTCGGCGTCGCGCTGGGTGAAGACGCTCCCCTTCGGATCAGTCATCACGACGCGCGCACCGCCGCCGTCTCCGGCAAGACAGCTTTCGACAGCCGCAAACCACGGCCCGCACTTCATGAGCATTCCAGGCCCGCCGCCGTATGGCTTGTCGTCGAGCTTGCGCCATCGCCCTTCCCCGAACTCCCTTAGATCGACGACACGGACTTTGCACGCGCCTTTCGCAACGGCGCGCGCCACGATCGACTCGCGCAGGAAGCCCTCGAACATGGCGGGCTGTGCACTGATTATGTCAACGATCAGCATATGCCGTATTGGACCACGCTTCCTACATCCTGCCGCGACGGACAAGAAACGCGACCACTGCCGCCGTCAGCACCGCGGCGACAGCCGCCGCCACGCCAAGCGGAAGACCGCCAGGAACGATACCCCACACCTGGCCCTTGGATGGCCACGCCCAGAGAATGAATGTCGAGACCACCATGCACATGAAGCAGCCGGGGACGAGCGTCGCCAATGCGCCGAGGGCGCGGCCGCGCCTGAACATCCACACCGTCGCCACGAAAAGCATCGTAGTGGAAACAAGCTGGTTCATCCATGCGAAGTAGTTCCAGAGATGGCCAAAGCTCTTCGCGTCCCTGTTGGACCACCAAAGGAGAGCCGCCACAATCGCTATGAGCGGAAGGCAAGTCATTATGCGCGCCTTAACGCGCGTCTGATTGACGCCGATCACCTCTGCGAGCGAAAGCCGCGACGACCTAAGAGCCGTGTCGCCGGATGTTATCGCCAGGACGACGATTGCCGCGACGGTGACGCCGCCCATCCACTTGCCGAGGAAGGACGAGGCTATGTTGCCGAGCACCACCGGCCCCGGGAGGGAGATGTTCTCTGGTGCCATGTTGTATATGGCGAGCGCGGCGGAAGCCCATATCATCGCTATCACGCCCTCCGCTATCATCATGCCGTAAAAGGTCGCCCTCGCCTCGTGCTCGGAGCGGCAGGTCCTTGCGACAATAGGCGACTGCGTTGCGTGGAAGCCGGATATTATGCCGCAGGCGATTGTAACGAAGAGGCACGGGAAAAGAGGGTTCGCGGCCTTGTAGTCCGCAAAGCCGGGGCAGTCCGCCAAGATCGCAGGGTTCTTGAAGCCGGCCACTACGAGCGCTACGAAGACCGCTATCGAACCGAGCACGAGGAGCGCGCCGAAGACTGGGTATATCCTGCCTATTATGGCATCGACGGGGAAAAGAGTCGCCGCGACGTAGTATGCGAAGATGAGGCCCACCGACCACCAGAACACTGAGACCTCCGGGAACCACTGCCTGTCGATGAGCGTCGCAGGGGTGTTTGCGAATACCGTAACGCAGAGGAGGAGAGCGAACATGACGATCCACGTAAAGACGGATGCGAACTTTGAGCCAAGATGCTCGCTTACCATCTTCGGCATGTTGGCGCCGTTCATCCGCATCGAGATCATGCCAGAGAAGAAGTCGTGCACGGCGCCCATGAAGACGCAGCCGACCGGGATTATGAGAAGCGCTACCTTGCCGAACTTTATGCCGAGGATGACGCCTATCACAGGCCCGACGCCTGCGATGTTCAGAAGCTGGATAAGCATGTTCTTCCACTTCGGGAGCGGAACATAGTCAACGCCGTCGGGGTTTGCGACGCACGGCGTCTTCCTGTCGTCCGGACCTATCAGCCGCTCCACAAACCTGCCATAGAGAAAATACCCTGCCGCAAGAAAGGCGATTCCGCCAAGAAACCAGCTCATGTCAATTCACTCCTCGCTTTTGAAACCCCTTCTAACAAACAAACGCGGGCTCAATGGAACCCGCGCTTGCGACCTTTTCTGAAAAGGTTTTTCGCCATTAGGCGAGAACGGCGTCCTTCGCGGCCTTCGCGACGCGGAACTTCACGACCTTCTTCGCGGCGATCTTGATCGTCTCGCCGGTCGCAGGGTTGCGGCCCGTGCGCGCCTTGCGGTTGATCTTGATGAGCTTGCCGAGGCCGGGGAGAACGATGCCCTTCGCACCCTTGGCGCCTTCATAGGCGATTGCGAGGAACTTCTCGTACGCAGCGACGGCCTGCTTCTTGCTGATGCCAGCGGCCTCAGCGATCGCAGCCATGATTTCGGACTTCGTTGCAGGAACTTTCTTAGCCATTTTTGTCATCCTTCGTTGTTTCAGTACTGAGACACTCGGGAACGCCCCTCGTGTTTGGTGAGTAATATACCATATTTTGTAGATAGCCGCAAGAGGAAAAATACAATAATTTGCGATTCTACCTGAGGCAGAAGCACAATCCATTGAAGTCCTCAGAGGAACATTCCGTCCTGGCGACAGGGCACCTTGGATGGAACGCACAGCCGGAAGGCCAATTCCACGGCGGCGGAACCGTCCCTGGGATGTCTGCAAGGGGCGCATCCCTCGGAGCGTCAAGACGCGGCACCGCTGACACAAGCCCTTGTGTGTAGGGGTGACGCGGAGACCTCAATATCTCGGAGGTTTCGCCGCTCTCGACAACTTCCCCTGCGTACATGACGTTTACATATTCGGCGTATCTCGCGACGAGCCCGAGATTGTGCGTAATGAGAAGAACGGCCATCGAGCGCTTCTCGGCGACGTCATAGATAAGATCGAGGACTTCCCTCTGCGTAGTCGCGTCAAGAGCAGTCGTCGGCTCGTCAGCGACTAAAAGCTCCGGCCGCCTCGCAAGGGCCATCGCTATCATGGCTCGCTGCTGCTGCCCGCCGGAAAGCTCGCACGGAAACTTGCGCGACGACCCAGGCGGAAGGCCGACGGCCGAAAGAAGGCTTTCAGTCTCGGCTGCGCGCTGGGCGCGGCCACGCTCTGTCATCGCCTCGGCTATCTGCGCACCGATGCGCATCACGGGATTAAGCGACTGCATCGGATTCTGGAAGACGTATGCAATGCGCGGCGACCCGCGCACCTCACCTGAGATTTCCGCACGCTCGACGAGACCGCCTATCGCAAGCGCCGTCAGGGACTTGCCGCAGCCAGACTCCCCGACAAGAGCGACACGGCCTCTCCTCGGGATGGAAAACGAGATGCCGCGCACCGGCACCGAGCGCCGACCGTCCACCATGAACGACACGCGGAGATTCTCGACCTCAAGAATCATTTCGCCGCCACTCCGACAGGCCCTCAAAAAACACTGCAATTTTCATGAACGCGTATTATACCAAATCTGCAGTGCGTTTGGAGCTTCTCCCGTCCTTCAAGCTACGCAAGCCACTTTGACGGAGCACAGCCGACGATGCGTCGAAACAACCCAGAGAAATGCTTAGGCGAAGCGTATCCGAGCCGATTTGCCACAACTTCGACGGGGATGCTCTCCGAAAGCATTTTCTTGGCCTGATCCATCCTGCATTCCGTGACAAAGGCATGTGGCGGCAGCCCCGTAAGGTGCTTGAATCGGATCTGCAACGCGGACGGGCTCACCTGCAGCCGAGCGGCCATGCTGTCCAACGCATAGCCACGCTCTGGATGGTTCCTAATCTCTTCTACAAGCTGCCGAACCCTGTTAGCCGGGAGCACCCGCGGCTGCTCCTTCGCAGCCGCTATTATCGCAAGCAGCAGATCAACCACCGCAATCCGTAGCTTCAGCCGCCGTTCCGGAGTGTTCGCCGGAAGCTCGTCAAACAGCTGCAGCACTTTGTGAAAACAGTTCCTGACCTCTCCCCTGTCAACGAATTGCCCTACGCCAAGCGAAAGGATTCCATCTACGATCCAGTCCGACTCCGCCTTTGCAAGGCCAAGGACAGTCCCGCCCTTCTTCGGCGGCTGGAAGAGCAGTCGGTAGCGATGGAGACCCTTGGGATACGACATTGGCCTGTGCAGCAGCCCCGGAGACACGGTAAAGACGTCTCCAGGCCAAAACCTGTATCTGCGCCCCTGGCACTCGTATTCAAGGTTGCCGCGCATGCAGAGCGTGATTTCCATACACTCGCCATGAGTGTGGAGCGGTATGTCGCGGTAGCGCCGCCTAAAACGAGCCTCGCCAATGAGCGGAATGCACTTGACGCCGTCTTCCTCCAGCGTAACGAGGCGGCGACAATTGTCGTCGTCGCGCACGGATGGCAGAACAGAGGCAGTATCTTTCATTGTAGTCGCGCTATCGGCACCGCCAAGCGTCATCTGATGATCACCGAGAGTCCAAGAGGCGGCGGTGCGAGCTTCAGCCTGTGGTAGTCGATGCTGATCCAGTTTGGCACGGCCGAGTCGTAGCAGAGCTTGAGATTGTTCAATCCAGGCACGAGCGACGACGGATCGATCTGAAGATCGACTTCGGTGCCGCCCGCGACGTCTTCGCCGGACCATATCGTGCTGCCGTTCAGTTCAATGCGAATCGGCTGCGCGTATCCCGCCTGCGGGTCGATGAACTTCGTCGAATACAGCCACCTGCATTCGCCGTCCACGTTCTCCGGCACGTCGAAGAGAAGCGACAGCGAAGGACATACCTTGGTGAGCGACCGCTGGACGTGCTTGTAGACAGGGTCGCCCATGATCGCGACCTGCGGCACACCCTTGCCCTCCTCCTTCATCTCGGCCTTGCTGCCGTTCTTCGTCCCGATCTGCCAGGAGCCTGTCAGGGACAGCGCATCGAATGAAAGCGTGCCCGCGCACCCTTCTGGACGTTCAATAGAAATCACAAGCCTGCCTTCGGCGTTGCACGATGCCGCCGCGCCGCGCAGGAGGATCGTGCGGTCCTTCTCGTCCACCAAGTCGAACGTGCCGACGTTCACTCCGTTCGCGGCAACGGCGACGGGACACGCCGCCCCTACGCCGTCGAAGAGCGGCTTTACGACGAGCAGCTTCGCAAGAAACCTGTTCTCCGCCGGAATCGGGACGGACAAGACAAGCGCGCGGTCCGCAGCCGTCAGCGACTTCTTCATCTTCTGCCACGGCATCGCCGTCGGGTCGAACGTCGCCGCCGTGCCGCTCGCGCCGAACTCGTCGGCCTTGCCGTCCGGAACGCCAGCGTGGAAGATCCCGCCGTGGAGCCCCGCCATGACGCACCACATCTCGTCTTCGGTGAGAAGCCTCCTCCACCCCTTAACCGCCGCGATCGCGCCGCGGAAGGCCTCCTTCCCGTGCGTGCTGCTCGCATTTTCGGCGTTCCGCTCGTTGCCTATCAGCAACTTGGCGCTTGCCGAGCTCTCCGAGCTCATTCGCTTCACGTTGCCCGAATCGCCAACGTGATAGGAATTCAGCTTCGGTTCGCCATACTTGCCATCGCCGCCGACATCCGGCGTCGCGCAAATGTAGATGTCGCCGTTCGACTTCGTTGCGTCCGTCGGACTTGGATACACCGAGACGAAGCAGTCCACCCACGATCCGGCGTAGACGACTACATCGTTCGCCATGCTTGAGTTGCTTCCCTGGACGTGAAACGTCAAATACCCCTTCTGCCTGTTTGTGGCGTACGTGCGAATCCTGATGGCGAAGCCCTTTCCGCCAGCCTGGTACCAACTTCCGTTGCACCCGTTCATGAGCAGCACCGGGTTGCATTGGGCGTCCTCAACCGCGCCGTCCCACTTGAATCGGACGAAGAACGTGGCCACCTCGCCCATTATGCCGCCGTTCGCCAGGTCAACGCGCGAATTGAATATGTTCCCACCGCTGACGAACTGCGGGAAGGCGAGGCAGGTCTGTGTGTTGTTGGTCGTGAACGGCGTCATCGGCGCGGCGACATCAAGCACGGAGAACGCCGGACCGTGGTCTTTGAACGTTTCGTCCGACGTCGTGCTCCACGACTTAGAGTAGGCGGCCGCCGCGTCGGAGGCGCTTGCCTTCATGGCGTTCCCGATCTTGTCGGATGACTCGATTACTCCATTTCCGTTCAGGTCCTGCACGTCGAGGTCGAACACCATGCCGTCGAGCGCCGTGCCTCGCTTGCGGAACACCGCCCGCACCGCGCCGTCGCTATCCGAATTGACGGAGATCGTCGGCGTGATGAACGAGCCGGACGTGATGGCGGAGATGTCGCCCGTCCATTTCTGAAAAACGTATCCAGCATCGGGAACCGCTGTAAACGTCGCCGACATAAGGGTGCTCACGGGAGCGCTCGCGGACGCGGACGCCGCGCTTCCGCCGACGCTGACCTTTCCGCCTACAGAAGCCGTAGCGGAGAACTCCGCGCAGATGACACCAGCTTCGTCGAACGTGTAGTTGGCAAGTATCGGATAGTCCGCCGGATCGCCGCCCTTGAAACGCACTGCGTCAATCGCCGCGTTCCGCGCAATGTCGTCATCAGACAGCACAGTGCTGTAAAGGCGAATCGCGTAGATATCGCCTTTCCAAAAGCCGCTGTCGCTGCTGCCGGACCTTCTCCCGCCTATGGTGGTGATGTCAGTGTTATGCGACCAGTAGCTGCCGGTCTTCTTTTCTGATTCCTGAAGTTCTCCATCGAGCAGTATGTCCGTCACCTCGCCAGTGTCGCTCGCGTTGCCATACCTTGCCGCCGCACATACGACAGAATCGTACGGGCTCGTGAAATACTTCGTGGACGTCGGATAGCCAGCCGTGCTTGCATGCGAACCGGAGAAGAACACCGCCCTGGGCAAAGAGGCGTCGCTGGAAACCTTGAAGAATACCGTCCTGAGCTTGTCGCCGCCCGCAAAGAGCACTGAAGCAGCGGATGCCGTCCACTTGTATACGACCTCGATCGTCTTGTATGTCGGCGCACTCGCCGACCTTTTCGCCGCCAATGCGCTACCGCTGGCGACAAGGCAGTTGTCGCCCCAAGTTCCGCCTGTCTCTCTGGTAAGGTCGAAGCTTCCAGCCAGGTCTTTCCACACGTTCGTGCTGTTGCTGTGGGCGACGCCGTGGCCGACGTTGTTGATGCCGTCGTACTGGGCGATCAGTCCGTCCTGCACGTACGAACGCGAGGTGAGCGCAGCCGCCGCAGCGCCCGCGCAGCAGATTGCGGCAATCGCGATTATCGTCTTCATGTGGTGTTCCTCCTTTGTCTGTGATTTGTGAACAGTCGTGTAAATTGTCATTTACGAACAATCCTCCTCGCCTCTGCGAGAAGTTCCGAACCTCTGAAAAGCAAACGCCTGTACGCCTCGCCCGTCTGCATCCAAGGCGCCATCTGGAATCCGATGAAATGCCCGGGGTCCATGTTGTCCCTGCACCATTCGGCAAGTTTGAGGAAGCCGGCATCTCCGCCGTAGCAGTGCGAGCTGCACGGCACGGTGTCGTAGCCGCCTTTCGAGAGAGTGCGGAACATCCAGAAGAGGTTTTCGTAGCGCGTGGTGTCTTCGATCTGGTATGTCCACGGGCTCTGCACGACAGTCTTCGGCATGCGCCTCTCGAACTCCTCCATCTTGTGTTTGCGCAGGAAGTCGTGCCACATCCACGCGCGCACGCCGTGCTTCTCGACTTCCTTCACGAGCCATAGGAGGTCGTGCCACCAAAGCTCGCCCTGGCGCACGATCATCATCGTGTTGTACTTCTGGTAGTCCGGCATGTGCTCCTCGTCCATCCCGATGTGCAGGAATCGCGTCCCCTTGAACACCTCGAGAGTGTCGCGGATGATATCCGCGCAGACCTCGTAGTATTTCGGCGTGGATATCATGCGCGCGTACGGACCGAGCCACGTGCGGTGGCAGCACGAGAAGTTGAGCTTCGGGACGACTTCGAAGCCCATCCCGTTGAGCCTCCGCACCTCTGCGGCAAGGCGCTCCGCGCTCCAGCTGCCCTTCACCGCAAGCTCCGGGTGGCTCGGATATTCAAGGAACTCGCCGACATCGACGACGATCTGGTTGCAGCCGTCGCGGCGAAGCTGATCCGAGAGGTCTCGCCAGAGCTTCTCGTCGAAGCGGACGCGGTCGAGGGCGAGGTAGTCGTCGCCGCAGACAAGCGCGAACTCCTCGTCCGTGAGGTGCTTCTTGATCAGCCCGTCGCGACTCGGCTTGCTGACGATGTCGCCCCACATGTTCATGCCGAAGTGCACGAGGAAAGACCACGCGAATTCCGGCCTCGGGCATGCGTCTTCCGCCGCAGCCGAGACAAGCGGCCGACATCCAAAGGCCGCCGCCGCGGCACCCTTCACGAACTCCCTTCTGCGCATTTGCATCGCATCCACCTCCTCAGTCCAGCATAAATGGCTGCGAGAACAGCTCCTCGCCGCTTCCATCCAGCGCATACGCCTTTATGCGCACGTAGACATGCGCGTTTTTACGCGGAGCGCTCCAGCCGTACACGCCCTCCATCGTCCACTTGACCGACGTCGCACACTTTTCCTCCTTCACGGCGCCGCAGCCGGTTATGACGACGAGGCGGGCGGGCTTGTCGGTCTCGGCCTCTACCGTAGCTGTCTCGTCGTCAAAGGCGATGCGCGTGAACTTCAGTTCATTAAGCCCGCGCTTCGCGCCGTAGAAATTGCCGTCGCGGTACGCCTTAAGGCAGGCGTGCGCCGTCCGCTCTGGCGTTACTATCACGTTCACGCCGAACGTGCCCGACTTCTGGCGGATCGCGTGGTCCGGCACGAAGAACCCGAAGCACTGGCGGCCGGTCGCGAGCACCCAGTCCCAATAGCTCTCGCCGTTTATGCCGCCGCCTTCGACCACCTCCATGCCGAGAACGCGCGGGTCATGGTCGAGTATCTTCAAGATGAGGTTGCGGTCGTATCCCGACCACACAGGGTGGTTGATCGTGACGCCGCCGCCGTCGGGGTAGACGAGCCCGGCTATCATGCGGTCGATGGCCGTCTTCCAAAATTCCCCGGAGCCGAAATGGTAGCCGCCGCGCGTGCCTGTCTGAAAGCGATTCTTCTGGCCCTGGTCGAAAGTGCCCGACGCAAACATCGAGCCCGGCGAATTCATGTGGAGGTGCCCGTGGCCGCGCCCATTCTCAAGGATAAACGAGTGGTGCTCCGCGTTCGGTGCCTCCAGCACCCCTTCCGGCAACGGGCGAAAGAGTTTCTTCCCCTCCTTGAACGGATACTGCCTCTGCATCTCGGCGGGAAGCTCCTTTATCCACTTGCCGACGATCCTGTTCCAGTCGAACGGCCCTTCCATGCGCTTGCCGTTCACCATGACGGGAAATTCGTGGTGAACGCGCCAGTAGTTCTCGGTCATCTTCGCAAGCGGATACCACGGCGCACTCGGATAGTAGTTGGAAAGCGTCAGGAATTCGATGCGCTTCAATATCTCGTCCAAATCCGCTTGGTTCGTGCAGTGCACATGCGTGGTCCCGCGTATCTGGTGCGCCGTCGCCCAG
>JBGUVV010000108.1:0-12641 GCA_045220525.1 Kiritimatiellia bacterium | reverse complement strand
CAAGGAGCTCCGCAGGCAGCTGGAGCGCCTTTCCGACATCTGCATGAGGCGAGGCTGCGAGCTCAAGGTGACGGGCGACTACGAAATCACGGAAGTGACCTCAGAGCCGGTCCAGCCAAATGTCGTCCTGCGCAGGGCGGGGCTCTTTAAGACGCGCACAGTCGGCGGGATGTCGTATCCAGACTTCTACCAGTCGCAGGCGTTCGCCATGTGCGACCACGAGGTCTGCGTTCTCATCGGGCCTGAAAGCGACAAGGCCGCGGAAGCCTTGCTTGCGACAGGCAGATACGAGCTTCCAGATTCCTCGGTACCCGGGCCCCGCATCCTTGTTGCAAAGCCAGGTTCGTGGTGCGGCTACGAGTGGTGGACCGACCGCCGCGAGGCGCCGGACTTTGCAAGCCATGTGGATATTCACAACAAGCCGGGCTACGATCCGAAGGAGCTTTTTCTCTTCAACCGCGGCACTGTCTTGGGCACTCACGGCCGGAAGTGCCAAGTCGCCTGCGCTTAGAACCTCTTGAGGACGGCGGAGGCGAATTCTGCGAGGTCGCCCGAGCACGCGAAGGCGTAGTCGTCAAGCGAAGTGGGCTGAGCGTTCACGATGATAACCTTGCCGCCTTTCTGCAACGTGAGGCGCGGGAGGCCTGCGGCTGGGAAGACCGTGAGCGAGGTCCCTAGGACGAGCATGACGTCGGCGCGCATGGCAAGCTCCTGCGAGCGCAAGAACGCCTCCTCGGGAAGCGACTCGCCGAAAAACGTGATGTCAGGCTTGTAGACGCCGCCGCACGCGCAGCGCGGGACGTAGGGGTTCCCAAGTTTTTCCGCTCCGCCGTTGGCGTCGATCATCGCCATTATTTCTGCGAAGGTCTTCGCGTCGCCGCAATGGCGGCAATGGTGGCGGATTGGCGAGCCGTGCACTTCATAGACTTTTGTTGATCCGGCCTTTTGGTGCAGCATGTCGATATTCTGCGTCGCGATTCCATCGAGGTGCCCCGTGTCTTCGAGCCTTTTAAGCGCTTTGTGGACCGGCCCCGGCTCAAATGCGCCAAGGCCATACACGAGCTCGCTGCAGCCGCGATAGTATATCGATGGGTCGCGGTCGAACCAGTCGATGTCGAAGATGCGTTCGGCGTCAGGGTTCTTGTATAGGCCCTTTGGTCCCCTGAAGTCTGGAATGCCGCAGAGAGTGCTTATGCCTGCGCCGGTCATGGCGACTACGCATTTTGCGTCGCTTATTGCATTGAGTATTTTCTCTTCCACGGGAATGATCCTTTTTTAGTCGTGCAAATCCATTGCCGTTTTGTTTTCAATTCTGATTATCTCAAAAAAGCGTCTGAAAATCAACTTTGATGCGCCGTCGCGTCGGGGATGCCTCCGTGGGCGCTGACCGCCCGACCCGTTTTTCGACGGTCCCCCTGGCATGGCATACTTTAGGTGAATCTCACGCGGGGCTTTTGCTGACCGCCTATACCTAACCGAGGTGAATTAGGGCGTCGCCAGCCATGCCAGACCGTCGAAAAGTCTCCCGTGCGGCCATCGCCCACTCCGGTGAACCTCCACAACTCACCGCTTTTGGCGCAACGCATCGGCGCGCGGTAGCGAAGGCGCGGGGGGTGTAGGGAGGGAGCGAAGGGGAGGGAAGTGACGCGAGTGAGGAAGAGAAGGTTTGCAGGCGTAAGAAGCGCACAGTCCGCAGCCAGAGATTACAGCCGAGGCATGGCAGGCTGAAGACGGTTGATTGTCGCAGTAAAGAAGCGCAAACCTGAACGGACGAGACCGAGCGTGCAGCTTCCCGACCCGGAGCATGCAGACCGAGCGAGCATCCCGACGCGAAGGCGACACCCGCGACTGAGCGAGGCGGTGGGAAATATGGTATAATGCGCATAGTGTAGAGGTTGTTCAAAACACGGAGGGGAAACGACATGGAAATAAAAGCCAAAGTGAAGGAGGCTCGGGGCGCATGAGGATCACATTCTACGGCGCGGCACAGACTACCACTGGTTCCATGCATCTCGTGGAGGCCAACGGCAAGCGCATACTTCTCGACTGCGGCCTGTACCAGGGCCACCGCAAGGAGGCGTTCGAAAAGAACCGCAACCTCCCCATCGATGCCTCCAAGATCGACTACGCGATACTCTCGCACGCGCACATCGACCATTCCGGCAACCTCCCGCAGCTTGTGCGGCAGGGCTTTCGCGGAAGGGTGTTTGCGCGGCAGTCCACTACCGAGCTTTGCGACATAATGCTCAGGGACTCATGCTTCCTGCAGAAGCGCGACCTCGAATACGTCAACAAGCGCCGCCGCAAGGAGGGGAAGCACCTCTTCGAGCCGCTCTACGACGAGTCGGACGTCAACGCCCTCATGCAGCTCTTTGTGCCGACGCACATGCACGAGCCGCGCGAGATTTGCCCGGGCGTCACGCTTGAGTTCTTCAACGCCGGCCACATCCTCGGCAGCGCCCTCGTCCAGCTCGACGTGCGCAGCGACCGCGGCCGCAGCCACAGGATCCTCTTCTCGGGCGACCTCGGCCAGCCAAACCAGCCCATCCTCCGCCACTACGAATATCCCTCCGGCGCCGACATACTGATCGTGGAATCGACCTACGCCGACAGGCTCCATCCCTCGGCCGACGACGTTGAGCAGAGGCTGGAGGGGCATCTAAAGTACATCGACCGCCACAACGCAAAGCTCCTCATACCGGCGTTCTCTGTCGGCCGCACCCAGCAGATAATCTACTACCTCAACAGGCTCAGGGAGAAAAACCGCGTGCCGCGCGAAGTCAAGGTCTATATCGACTCGCCGCTCTCGCAGAAGGCGACGAAGATATACGCCGACCACAGGGAGGTTTACAACGACGAGGCGAAGAAGATGCTCGCGGAGGGGCGGAACCCGCTCGAATACCCCGGCATGGTGTTCGTCGGCACGCCCGAGGAGTCGATGGCGCTAAACGATACCCCCGGGCCCATGATCATAATCGCCGCGAGCGGGATGTGCGAAGGCGGGAGAGTCCTTCACCACCTAAAGCACTGCGCGACGGATCCTGACAACATCATTCTTATCTGCGGCTTCCAGGCGGAGAACACCCTCGGGCGGCGCATCGTTGAAAAGCGCGAGACGATCAAGGTCTTTGGTGAGGAAGTTCCCCTTAGGGCGAAAGTCGATGTGATAAACGCCCTCTCCGCCCACGCGGACCGCGCTGGCCTCGAGGACTGGATCTCCGAAGTCAAGGACAACGTCCGCCATGCATTCGCCGTCCACGGCGAGCCTGAGAAGGTCTCGGCGATGGTCGATCTCCTGAAGTCGCGGGGGATAGGAAACGCCATCGCCCCCGAGCCTGGGCAGACGTATCGGTTCGATTGACGGGCGCGATGCCGCGATTTATGGTATAATTCGCATAAACCAAGGGAGGAGACAAAATGAGACCAGGAATCTGGCAGATAGTAATCATCGTCGTCGTGATAGCCGTGCTCTTCGGCGCGAAGAAGATACCAGAGCTTGCGCGTTCGCTCGGCAAGGCGAAGGGCGAGTTCAAGAAGGGGCTTGTAGAAGGCGAGAAGGAAGAGGCCGCCGACGCCGAGGCCGACAAGGCCGCAGATCCCGTCAAGGAGATTGCCTGACCTGAAGACGTCGAGCCTGATTCGCGAACGGCTCAAGACCGTTCCGGAGCGCCCCGGGTGCTATCTCATGCGAGATCGCCGGGGCGCAATCATCTACGTCGGCAAGGCGAAGAACCTGAGGCGCCGCGTGATGTCATACTTCCGCCCTGGCGCACGGCACCCTCCGAAGGTTCGCTCGATGGTCGCGTGCGTTCACGACTTCGAGTTCATGACGGTGAAGAACGAGGCGGAGTCGCTGCTCACGGAAGCCGCCCTCATAAAGCGCTACAAGCCGCATTTCAACATCCTCATGCGCGACGACAAGCGCTACCTCGCGCTCCGCGCCGACATGGAAGCCGAGTGGCCGCGCTTCTCCCTCTGCCGGATCGTCAGGGACGATGGCGCGCGCTACTTCGGCCCGTTTCCTTCGGCTCCCGTCGTGCGGGCGGCGAAGGACTTCGTGGAGAAGCGTTGGGGAGTGCGCGAATGCAGCGCGATAGTCCCCGACGAGGAAACCCACCGCCACTGCCTTGCAAACGTGATAAGGCGGTGCTCCGCGCCGTGCATCGGCAAGATATCGCGCGAGGACTACGCGGCGAGGTTCGCGGAGGCGTGCGAGTTTCTTGATGGCCGGAGGCCCGAGGTCCTTTCCGAGGTTGAGGCCGAGATGCATGCCGCGTCGGACAAGGGAGACTTCGAAAAGGCGGCACACATTAGGGACACTCTCTTCGCCCTCAAGGACATGACGAAGGCGCATTTCGTCCGCAAGACGCCAGAAATGCGCCGCGAGGACGCGGAGAGGGGCCTTGCGGCGCTTGCCGAGGCGATTGGCCTCAAGGCTCCGCCGCGAATCGTGGAGTGCGCCGACATATCCAACCTTTTCGGGACGCACAACGTCGCATCTCTCGTAGTTGCGCGCGACGGCCTCCCCGACAGGCGCTTTTACAGGAGGTTCAAGATAAAGTCGTTTTCCGGCGCAGACGACCCAAGGGCAATGGCGGAAGTCGTCCGCCGTAGATATGGGCCTGATTCCACGCTTCTTGAGACGTCTCCGCGCGCGGACCTTTTCGTGTGCGACGGCGGGATAACGCAGCTCAGGGCCGCGAGGGCAGTCTTTGCGGAGCTTGGAATAAGCGACATCCCGACAATAGGGCTTGCCGAGCGCCAGGAGGAGATCGTGCTTGACGACGGCCGCGAAAACCTCCTTTTGCCGCGCGATTCGGAGGCGCTATTTGTCCTTACGCGCCTGCGGGACGAGGCGCATCGGTTTGCAATCACCTACCACAGGAACTTGCGCGAGAAGTCGATTAGGGAGTCCGCCCTCGACGAAGTTCCGGGGATAGGCGAGGCGAAGAAGGTCAAGCTTCTTAGGGCATTTAAGTCGATATACGGCATCGCGCGGGCTTTGGAAAGCGAGATTGCGGCGGCGGCCGGAATCAGCGCGTGCGTTGCCGCAGAGGTGGCCAGAGTTGCAAAACGTGCTTCCGGAGAGCGCGTAAGCGGCTGAAATATGGTATAATATGCGGTAATATTCCGTTAAAACGAAAGGAATCAGAAAATGACAGTCAAGGGATACGCGAAATTCCTCCTTATCATGGCCGGGCTTGGCGGACTTCTTTACGGAGTCGATGTGGGCGTAATTGCCGCCGCGCTGCCTTATATTGAGCGGACATCGACGTTTGACCAGACCGAAATCGGGTGGATTGTCGGCATGGCTCTTTGGGGGTCGCTGCCGTCCTCGCTCATCGCAGGCCTTCTCGCCGAGTGGTTCGGGCGCAAAAAGATGATTGTCGCCTCGGCGCTTCTCTTCCTCATTTCGATTCCCGTGATTTGCGCCTCTGGCTTCTTCGAGGGCGGAAATTTCTGGATGATGGTCGGCGGGCGCGCGATGCAGGGCGCGGCGGCTGGCCTCTTTGGCGTGATCGTCCCGATGTATCTCGCGGAGTGCCTTGACGCCGACTCGCGCGGAAAGGGCACGGGCATGTTCCAGCTCCTCCTGACGATTGGCCTTGTGTTCGTCGCCGTAATCGGCTTTGGCGTCGCCTCCTTCGTTGGAGACGTCAAGAACGCGGTCGACGTGAAGGCGGCGGCGAACGGTGTAGAGGCGACTGCTGTCACTTTCGCGATGATTAAGACGTGGTTCGAGCCTGCGCAGATAACCACCTGGGTCCATGCATGGCAGATGATATTCCTCCTCTCCTGCGTACCTGGCTTCATCCTCTTCCTCGGCGCGTTCAAGCTCAAGGAGTCTTCGCGCTGGCTCTACAGGAAGGGCCGCAAGGAAGAGGCCCTCGCTTCGCTCGCCGCCAACAACGGCGAGGAGAAGGCGAAGGAGATTCTCGCAGAGATGATCGCCGCGGACGAGGCGGCGGCCGCCGAAAAGGCGAAGAACGCCGCGGCGACTGACTCGCTCCTCCAGAAGAAGTACGTGATTCCGTTTGTCCTCGCGGTCGTGATCCTCGCCTGCAACCAGACGACGGGCATCAACTCCGTCCTCAACTACACGGTGACGATCTTCCAGAAGACCGGCATGCCCGGCGCTTTCGCGAACATATCCGACGTCGCGATCAAGATCATGAACTGCGTGATGACGATTGTCGCCTGCGCGCTCGTCGACAAGAAGGGCCGCAAGTTCCTCCTCAAGCTCGGGACGAGCGGCATCATCGTCGGGCTTTGCGGCGTCGGCACGATCTTTCTCGCGATCTCGAAGGCGTGGGTTGCGCCGTCGATGGTGACCGGCGTCATGGCGACCGTGTTCTTCTTCATGTTCATCGGCTTCTACGCCGTGGGCCCCGGCGTCTGCGTGTGGCTTGCGCTTACGGAGCTCATGCCAACTCGCATCCGCGCGACCGGCATGTCGATCGCGATGATCATCAACCAGGGCGTCTCGGCCGGCATCGCGACGGTGTTCCCGAAGTGGTGCGAGGCGACGAACGACAACGGCACCGTGTTCTTCGTCCTCGCCGGCTTCACGGTCATCTACTTCATAACCGCCGCGTTCTTCCTGCCCGAGACGAAGGGCCGCACGCTCGAGGAAGTCGAGCAGTATTTCACGACCGGCAAGATGCCGGAGAAGGCATAACGACATGGATTTCAAGTTGACAGACCCATTCGGCTCGGCACCGTCCAAGCCGCCGTTCACGCAGTCCGTATCGACGGGCGTCCCGTGGAAAAACCTCCCGATCACGCGCGAATACACGCTCGGGCAGCTTCTTGACCAGACAATCGCGAGGTGCGGCGAGAACGACGCCGTCGTCTATGCCGACCGCGACTTCCGGCTTACCTGGTTCGAGTTCGGCGAGGAGGTCGATCTCGTCGCCAAGGGGCTCATGGCCCTCGGCGTGAAGCGCGGCGAAAAGATCGCCCTCTGGGCGACGAACGTCCCGCACTGGGTGGTCCTCATGTTCGCCGCCGCGAAGATAGGCGCGATTCTCCTCCCGCTCAACACAAACTACAAGTCGCAGGAGATGGACTTCGCGCTCAAGCAGTCCGACACCGAGAACCTCTTCATCATAAACGGCTTCCGCGACTGCGACTACGTGAAGGTCATAAACGACCTCGTTCCCGAGCTGCGCGAGCAGCCGCGAGGGGCGCTCAAGTCCGCAAAGTACCCGCACTTGAGGCGCGTATTCTTTCTCGGCGGCGAGAAGCACCGCGGCATGTATTCGCTAAACGAGGTGAAGAGCCTCGCCTGCGAGACGCGCCACGAGGACTACCTCGCCCGCCAGGCTGAGTGCGACGTGAACGACGTCGTGAACATGCAGTATACGAGCGGCACCACGGGCTTCCCGAAGGGCGTCCAGCTCACCCACCGCAACATCGCGAACGACGGCTTCTGGATCGGGGCCTGCCAGAACCTCACCTGCCGCGACCGCGTCTGCATCCCCGTGCCGCTCTTCCACTGCTTCGGCTGCGTCCTCGGGGTGATGAGCTGCGTGAACCACGGCGCGACGATGGTCTTCCTCGAGAAGTTCGATCCCGTTCAGGTGATGGCTTCCATCGAGAAGGAGCGGTGCACGGCCACCTACGGCGTGCCCACGATGTACATCGCGATGCTCGACCATCCGCTCTTCCCGAAGTTCGACTTCCGCTCCCTGCGCACCGGCATCATGAGCGGATCGGCCTGCCCGGTCCACCGCATGCAGCAGGCGCAGGACAAGATGTTCATGAAGGAGATCACGAACCCCTACGGGCTTACCGAGTCGGGTCCCGTGATGACCATGACGCGCTACTTCGAGCCGTCCATCGAGCGCAAGTGCCAGACGATCGGACAGGCGCTGCCGGGCGTGGAAGTGGCGATCATCGACCCTGAGACGGGCAAGCTCGCGCCTCTCGACACCGACGGCGAGATCTGCTGCCGCGGCTTCAACAACATGAAGGGCTACTACAAGATGCCCGAGCAGACGGCGAAGTGCATCGACGCGAACGGCTGGCTCCACTCCGGCGACATCGGCCGGATGGACAAGGACGGCTACTACTACATCACCGGCCGCCTCAAGGACCTCATCATACGCGGCGGCGAGAACATCTCCCCGAAGGAGGTCGAGGACTTCCTCGGCACTATGCCCGGCGTCAAGGACGTCGCGGTCGTCGGCTGCCCCTCCAAGAAATACGGCGAGCAGCCTGCGGCGTTCATAATCCCGGCCGACGGCGTGACGCTCTCCGAGCATGACGTGCAGGTGTTCTGCAAGGACAAGATCTCCTGGTTCAAGATACCGAAGTACGTCCACTTCCTCGACATATTCCCGATGACCGCCTCGCAGAAGATACAGAAGTACAAGCTTCGCGAGATGGCGCACGAGCTCTGGCCGGACGCATGAACGTAATAAGCCTTGTCGGAAGGCCCAACACGGGCAAGAGCGCGCTCTTTAACAGGCTCGCTGGGCGTCGCCTTGCAATCGTCTTCGACAGGCCCGGGGTGACGCGCGACCGCATCGCCCGCGAGATCGAGCTTTCCGGCAGGCGCGTCATGCTCGTCGACACAGGCGGCATAGCCTTCGACCGCAGGGTGACGAAAGACCCCCTCGACGAGGAGACGAAGGGCCAGGCCGCGCTCGCAGTGGGCGACTCTGCCGTGTGCGCCGTCGTCGTCGACGCACGCGAGGGAATAACGCCTCTCGACCAAGAGGTCGTAAAGCGGGTCAGGGAGTCGGGAGTCGCATGCGTCATAGTCGCCAACAAGTGCGATTCGCCTTCGGACGACTGGCGCGCGGCGGAGTTCGAGCGCTTCGGCCTTCCGGTCTTCGCGGTTTCCGCGGAGCACGGGCGCGGGACGAGGGAGCTTGCCGAGGCGCTCGCCTCTCGCCTCCCGCCGGCGGTGGAGAGCGAGACCGCGCTCCATCCTCTTCGGGTCGCCGTAGTTGGCCGTCCGAACGTCGGCAAGAGCTCCTACATAAACCGCCTCCTGAACGCCCCGAGGGTGATAGTGAGCGAGATCGCCGGGACTACCCGCGACGCGATAGAAGTCCCATTTTCTATAGGCTCCGGCCCCGAGGCTCGCCACTACATGCTCGTAGATACGGCGGGCATGAAGCCGCACACCAAGATGTCGAAGTCTTCCATCGACAACTTCGCCCTGTTTCGCTCCGAGAGGGCCATAGACGAGGCCGACGTCGTGGTGCTCGTCCTCGACCCTACCCTCGGCCCGTCTTTGCAGGACAAGCGCATAGCCGGCAAGATCCTCGACGCGCACAGGGCCTGCGTATTGATGGTGAACAAGTGGGACGTCGCCGGCGAGAACGGTGTCTCAAGCGAGCGCAAGGCCGCCGAAGCCGTGAGGAAGATGATGCCGTTCCTCTCCTTTGCGCCAATAGTCTTTTGCTCGAACAAGTCGGGCTACAACATCCGCAAGACCGTCGAGGCCATTGACCGGGCGGCTGCGGGTGCGTCCCAGAAGCTTCCGACGGGCATCCTCAACAGGACCATCGTCGCCGCCGCGAAGAGAACGCTTGCTCCTGCGGTGAGGGGGCGGCGCCTCAAGATATACTACGGCCTCCAGGTCGCCGTGAATCCTCAGACGATACGGCTTTTCGTGAACGACCCTAAGCTTGCTACCCCCGCTTATCTCTCCTACATCGAGAGGAACCTCCGCGCGAACTTCGGCCTCGAGGGAGCGCCGATACGCATATTCCTCAAGGCCCGCCAGCGCGGCCGCACGCAGAAAAATGATATAATGCCGGGCAGCGATGAATAAGGGCGTACAGGTCGTCGCCTTCGCGGGCGGAGTTTTGAGGCGGCTCGACTCAGGCGAGAAGAGCCGCGAGGCCGTCCTCGCCCTTCCTCTTTCGCGCCTGCTCGTGAAGATGGTGCGCGTTCCAGAGGGTGCCGATCCCGTGGAAACCGCGATGCCCCTCCTGAAGGCCATGTCGCCCTATCCCGACGATCCCATCGCCGTCTCGTGCGAGACGGTATGCGAGACCGCTTCTGGGAGGATCGTCATCGCCGCCGCCCTGCCGGAAAGCGCAGCCGACGACATAGCCGCCGCGCTCGACGAGTCGAAGCTCAACGTAGTGCGCGTCGACGCCATTGCGCTTGGCGCGATACGCGGGCTCTGGTCGGACCTTGCGCTTGGCGGGGAAGAGGGGCGCAAGCTCCTTATCCTCAAGTCGCAGGACGGCGCGGCCCTTGTCGTGATGGACGGCTCGTCGCCTTCCTCGATACGCGCGGTCCCCGACGGCGCGGACATGAAGAGGGAGACTATGTTCTCTCTTCTCGAGGCCGAGGACTTCAACGGCCCCAAGCCCCTTGCGGCGACGATCGAGCGCGAGATCGACATCGACTCGGCTCTTGTAGGCGTTGCGGAGCGCTCGGCCGAAATCGAGTCGCTCAACGCCATCCCCGACAGCTGGCGCGACGTGCTAGAAGAGGCGCGGTTCAAGAAAAAGCTCGTAGCCGGCCTTGCGGTGGCAGGAGGGATATGGCTTCTCGCCATGGGCATCCTCTTTGGCGTGCCTGTAGCCTACGACTTCATGACGGACCGTGTGAAGAACCTTTCCAGGGCGCATTCGAGGGCCTACTCGGCCGTGGCGGAGAAGAAGTCAAAGGTCAAGCTCGTCCGCCAGTATTCAGATCACGCGAGAGGCGCGCTTGAGACAATGCGGTCCGTGTCGGAGATCCTGCCGGCGGGCATCACTCTTACGGCGTGGGAGTTTTCGCGCGACAAGGGGCTCAGCATGCGCGGCGAAGCAGAGGACACGGCCTCGGTCTACGAGTTCAAGGACTCCCTCGTAGAGATCGGAGGGGAGGACGACCCCGTCTTCAAGGTCGTGGAGATGGGCCAGATCGGCTCGCAGAAGGGCGGCAAGTACAAGTTCGACCTGGAGTGCAAATGCGAGGAGGCCGACGAATGAACGCGCCCGGCTTGAAGGAGAAGGCGGCAATCGCCATAGTCGGCGTGGTCATTTTCTACGCCGTCGCGGTCGCGATGTGGTTCATGAACGCGGAAAGCTCGTGGAAGCGGGCCGCGAAACGCTACAACGCTGCGGCCGACAAGTACGAGAAGGAGAAGAAGCTAATCTCCGAAACAGGCAAGTGGGACGAGCTTTACGAGACCGAGAAGGCCGCGATGCCGATGTTCACCGCCGGCAAGGCGACGGACACCACCTGGCGCAGCAGGATAGAGCAGCTTGCCAAGGACAACCTTGTGCAGATATACCAGATAGAGCACGGCAAGGAAGTGGAGACAGGCGACGTGCTGCAGCTCCCAATCGAGATAAAGAGCTTCGAGTCGTCGCTTGAGGCGCTCGTCAAGTTCCTGCATGCGCTCGATTCCGCAGACGGCGGGATGTTCGACGTAAAGACGCTGAGCGTGAAGCCCAGCAGCAAGCAAGGGTATCTTAGAGGGTCGTTTTCGCTGACATGTGCATACATGAGGGAGGGGAGGTAGTGTCATGAATAGAATCATTTGCTTTGCGGCGCTTTGCGTGGCGGTGGCCGTCCATGCGCCAGGGGCCTTCGCACAGGCGCAGCAGACCGCGCCCAGCCCCACTCGCGGCCGGTCCCTCTTCGGCCGCAATCTCCTTAACCGCTCGGGCGGAGCCACTGCCACCGCCCCTGCCCCGGCGCAGCAGCAACAACAGCAGCAGCCCCAGGGCGGCGGACAGGCGCAATCGGCCCAGACGGCGGTAGAGTCAGGCGGGCGCTCCATCGAGTTCAACGGGGCTCCGGTCGAGATGGTCCTCAAGGTCTATGGCGACCTTGTGGACAAGACCGTCCTCAAGGATCCGGCGGCGCCTGCGGCGACGATCACGCTGCAGCCGAAGCAGGGCCAGGAGCTCAGCGACGAGGAAAAGATCCTCGCCATCGAGACGGTGCTCGAGATGAACGGCATCCACCTCGAGCCCTACGGGGAGAAGTTCGTGAGGGCGTTGCCGAGGCAGGGCGCGCGCAAAGAGGGCATCCCGCTCATCATGGATCCCGATGCGTCTCTTGACGAGACGTCTCGCGTGGTGTCGATGATGCTGACGTTCAGGAACATTCCGCTTGACGAGGCGCAGAAAGCAATCGAAAGCCTGAAGAGCGACAAGGCGGCCGTGAATGTCTATGAGCGTTCCAATTCGATTCTTGTGACAGATACCGAGATGAACATCGCAAGGATGCGCGAGGTCATAAGGGAGATCGACATACCTACGCCCGTCACGGAGAACGTGTTCATCCGCCAGATCCAGAACGCAAACGCGGCGGACATACAGAGGGTCCTCCAGGAAATCGTCGAAGACGCGAAGAAGATCCTCGAAAAGCAGGGCAAGCAGGCCCAGAACTCCACCCGCCAGACCAATCAGCCGATTCAGCCTTTTGGCGCACGGCTCCTCGGAGGGCGGCCCGCGCAGAACACCCCCGCCGCGCCAAAGGTGAATGAGTCGGTGGTCACCTCGGTTTCGGACGCCGACCGCGGGATGATCCGCGGGGATTCGCTGATCATAGCGGACGAGCGCTCGAACAAGCTCATAATAAAGACGCTAAAGTCCAACATGGACTTCTTCGACAAGATCATCGAGCAACTTGACGTGGAGACTACGCCCGACACCGTCGTCAAGGTCTATCGC
>JBGUVV010000107.1:0-2201 GCA_045220525.1 Kiritimatiellia bacterium | reverse complement strand
TCGCGAGCTGCGGCAAGGCGAGACTGCGGAGGACGTCGCTCCATGAAGCCTTCATCGCTGCTCGTGCACCGTCATACATCTCGTCCGGGAGCTCGCCGGTCGCAAGCGTGAAATCAACCTTCTTCGATTCGCCTGGCCTGAGCGACACCCTGAAACGAGCACCGCCCAGCTCCTTGTCAAGTTCAAACGCGATGCCGTCGCCGGAAAACGACGCTACCCTGTCGCCTGTGCAGAAGAGATTCTGGTCCTTCTCCTTCCACCACCGCGAAAACGACATGCCGAGCCAGTCCGACACCTTCGGGTCGTAGGAGGCGTAGACATCGGGCGTTCCGAACGTCATCTCGTATTCGAGGCCGTTGCGTAGCAGCACGACGAATTCGCGCGCAACCGGACGGTCCGTGCGGTTCTCAAAAGCGATTCGGGCAAATGCCGTCGGGCGGCGTCCGAACGGAACGCAGGCGGAGAGCCGGATGTCGAGCCCGTCCTCGTGCCACGTCTGGGCATGGTCCGGCGAGCCGTCCGCCGAAGCCTCAAGCTGCGCCGCCCTGAAGTCGAGAGCGGTGCCGTCCCCGCGCACGAGCCACGCACCCCACGCGGGCTGGTGGCTGTAGTGGAGACGCCAGTCGCCCCGGTGCTCGATCTCGCCGACGACGATCTTGCCCTCGCGCCAGAAGGTGACGAGGCGCTCGCTGCACGGCCCCTGAAGGTAGCGCCGCGTCGTATTGGGGCGCTCCCACGTCGGCTTGGCCTCGCCGCACTTCGGCCTGCGGTAGATGCGGATGTCGTCGAAGTAGTTGGGACTCCCCGCGTTAGCTCTGCCGTAGAATATGACCTTCAGCGTGTCCGCGCCCTCAGGAACTACATGATGCGAGAAGACCGTGTGCCATTTCCCGTGGTCCCAGCCCTCAGGACATACGTTCGACTGCGGTGCGCGGACGTCGAGTCCCCGCTTGCCACTGTACCAGGAAACGGCGATTGTCGGGTCGCAGCCCTTCATTGCCGCCTTGACGCAGACCTCGTCGCCGGGCGTAAGGTCCTTTAGTTCATAGAAAAAGCATCCTGATCCGCCAAACTGCAGACAGCCGGGCGCGGCGGCGCCGACGCCGGGATTGACGGTGAACAGGTCTGGCGGCGGATTTTTCTCATGCGTCCACGTGCCCATGCCATCCGGCATGCGTCCGCCGTCGCATGCGCCGTTGACGACGACGTTGCTGAACGCGCCGGACTCGATCTCGGCCTCAATCGGGGACAAGTCGCCCTTCGCCAGGCGGATTAAGCGGCTGAAACCGGGTATCTGCTTCTCCCATGTCGGGTAGCCATAGGCCTTCGAGCGCGCTGGCGAGGTCTCCCAGTCGATCCACGTCCCCTTCTCGCCGTAGAGCCAGATGAAGTCGTCCGCGACTGCGAGCATCCGCGAGATATTGTCGTAGAACCGCGCGCCTCGGCTCCCGTGCAGCGGCGGATGGTAGTATTCCTTCTCCTCCGGCGGGTTTACGTACATGTCGAGGTACGAGCCGAAGCTGACCGAAAGCTGTGCGAGGAACTTGCCGCGGTTCTCCGGCGCCACCTGCGGCAGGATGCCGCGAGAAGTCTCCCAGGCGGCCACCTCGAAGTCGCGGTTCGCGGCGACGCCATGGTAGCCGCGCTCCTCGTTGCCCTCGGCGAGCATCGCCCCCGGCGGCATGACGTCGATGAAACCGTTCATGAAGCAAGGCCACAGCTCGCCCAGCGACTCCAATGCCGCGCGCTGGTCGTCTCCGCGCGCCGGGTTGACCCATCGCGGCCACTTCAGGATCGTCGAATAGAGCCACGAGCTGTTGACGCGTGCGTCCGGAAACTCGCGAAAAACAGCCGAGAAGAACTGCCGCCCCCGCTCCCGCGCCTTCTCCTTCAGCTCCGTGTACGGCGCGTCACCGTCGATGCGGAAGAACTGCTTCGTCTTGTTGTAGTCCTCCTCGTCGATTGCAAAGCCCTTTATGCCTCCGTCCTTGGCGATGCGGGCAATAACCGCCGCATTGTCGCAGAGTCTCCGCCAGCGCACGTCGTCGTTCCAGTCGATGCGCTTCTTCATCGTAAGCCCCATGCGGAGGACCGACTCGCCTAGGCCTGGTGACGACGTGATTGCCGGCAGCATCCGCCTGGCGTCGCCGAAGTCGGCCTCACGGAGCGGACGGTCGTCCTTGGCGTCAAGCCGCTCGTTC
>JBGUVV010000106.1:0-3563 GCA_045220525.1 Kiritimatiellia bacterium | reverse complement strand
GACGCTGGAGGAGGAGACGACCAACGCCGAGATCGCGCTTGCGCAGCTCACCGACGAGGAGACCGTCGAGCGCATCGAGAAGGAGATACGCGACAACCCCGACAAGTATCCGCTGCTGACCAAGTACTACCTCGATGCGGAGTAAGGCAGACGATGGTTGAAATGAATGCAAAGTACAATGTCCTGTGCTACTCCAAGGACCTGCCAACCCAGGTCTCGAAAAAAGCGGAGGACTGACGTTGTCGGCATGAAGGCAAAGACCGTATTTTTTGGGGCGTTGTTCGGTTTTCTGCGTCGGCAGTCGTTCGGCATCGCGATTCTTGCGTGTGCCGCGGTTGCATTTGCGTTTCCATCGGCGTTCACGGAGTGGGGAGGCGTCAAGCTGACCTCCCTTGTCGTTCCTGCGATACAGGTCATCATGTTCGGGATGGGCACGACGCTTTCCCTTGCCGACTTCATGCGCGTTGCGAAACGTCCGTGGGCCGTGGCAACAGGCGTGGCGCTGCAATTCCTCGTGATGCCGCTTGTCGGGTTCCTGATCGCGAAGTCGTTTGGCTTTTCGGGGGAACTTGCCGCAGGATGCGTCCTCGTCGGGTCGGTGGCCGGCGGCACGGCGTCAAACGTGATAGCGTTTCTTGCAAAGGCCGACGTCGCGCTTTCCGTGACGATGACCTGCTGCTCGACGCTCCTTTCGCCGTTTCTGACTCCGCTTGCCATGAAGGTTCTTGCCGGATGCTTCGTGGAGATAGATGCGGCGAAGATGATGGTTGAGATATTGAAGGTCGTGATAGTCCCGATTGCGGCGGGCGGGCTCGCGCATTGGCTTTTCAGGGGGCTCTTCAAGAGGCACAAGGCGGTCTGCGACCGCGTTCTCTCCGTCCTCTCGATGACGGTCATCTGCTTCACGATGCTTGCGCTCACCGCGCCGAGCCGTGCCACGTTCGCTTCGGCAGGAATCCTCATCGTCGTCGCCGCAATCGTCCACAACACGGTCGGCTACGCAAGCGGCTATTGGCTGACGAGGCTTGTTGGGCGATTTGCGCATCTTGGCGAGACCGAGGCGCGGACGGTTGCCATCGAAGTCGGCATGCAAAACGGCGGCATGGCGGGGGCTCTTGCAGTCGGCGTCCTTGGAAGCACGGTCGCGGCGCTCCCCGCCAACGTGTTTTCCATCTGGATGGATTTCTCCGGCTCCGTCCTCGCGAACTTCTGGAGCAGACGTCAACCATGATCCGAAAACCGATAACGCCGTAATGAATATGGTATAATAGAAGCCGGGAGTAGAGGGTACGGCTCTATATCTTCAGCAGATGCTTTCGAAGCGCGATGGCGGCGGCTTCGGCCCGGGACGCTGCGCCGAGTTTTTCGCACGCGGCCGTGATGTGCTGCTTCACGGCGCTAACGGAGATGCCGAGGTCGTCGGCAATCTGGTCGGAAGTCTTTCCGTTCGCCACGCCAAGCAGCACTTCGCTCTGGCGTTTCGAGAGGTCTGTGGGAGTGGAGTCTTCCCTTAGAAAACGCTGAATCTCAGTCGCAATCGCCTTGCCTCCCGCATGAACGGTTCGTATCGCCTTAATTATTGCGTCTATTGGCGAGCCCTTCATCTGCGCGCCTACGGCACCGTTTGCAATTGCCCGCACTAAGTCGGCCGACGTGCCGTAGGACGTAAGTATCACGACCTTGGTGTCTGGCAGGGCTTCGACTATTTGCCGCGTGGCTTCCGCTCCGTCGATCTTTGGCATCATGAGGTCCATGACGACGACGTCTGGCTTCAGCTCTTTTGCGCGAGCAACCGCGTCGCGTCCGTTGCCGGCCTCGCCGACTACGGCCATGTCGGGCTGGGTGTTGAGCATCGTGTTCAGGCCGACGCGCAGAAGCGCGTGGTCGTCGGCGACAAGGATCTTGATTTTTCTCATAAATGTAGCTTTATCTGTTCCCGTCGGAATCGGTAGTTTTTGCCGTGTAGAAGTGTAGAAGATGTAGAGAGGCGTATGTTCTTTGTGGCTAACATCATTCTCAATTCTTCACTTTCAACTTTACATTTACCCTTGTTCCCTTGCCGGGTTCGGACTCTATTTTCACCGACCCGTCGAGGCGGTCGGTACGCTCGCGGATGCCTTCCAGCCCGAAGTGGCCCTGGGACGGGCCTGGGGCGGCCGATGGTTCGAAGCCGCAGCCATTGTCGCAGACGGAGAAGGAGAGCATGCCGTCGTGGTTTTCGCCCGCCACGCGGATTTTAGTCGCCTGCCCGTGCCGGATTGCGTTTGAGACGAGCTCGCGTATGATGCAGAGCGTCGCGTGGACTGTCGTGTCGTCGAAGTGCGAGCGGCGGATGTCGAAGCGGACGGCCAGTTCGACGCCGTCGCAGATGGGTTCGAGCGTCGTCCGGATGGCGTCGGAAAGGTCTTTTGCTTCAAGGGCGTTTCCCCGCAGGTCGAAGAGGCACCTTTTAAGTTCGAGACGGCATGAGTCGAGCATGCGCTGGGCGGTGCCGAGGCATGATTCCGCCGCGTCGTGGCTCGTCTTCATGATGGTTTTTGTAGCCGCGACTTGGCATGCGACGCCTTCCAGGTTCTGCGAAAGGGAATCGTGCAGTTCCACTGCGAGACGCGTGCGCTCGTCGATCTTCAGGAGCGCCGACTCCTTCTTGAATTTCTCCCTCGCAAGTTCACTTCCGCGCCGGTTCACGAGAAGCTTCAGATAGCGGTTCCACAGGAAGATCGCAACCATTCCTGCGAGCATTATCAGAATTGCCGCGAAGAGACGACCCGTCGTCCACCATGGCGGATTGCGGACGATTGTGAGATCCTTGCGGGTGCGAAGAACGGTCATAAACCCCTTGATATGCGGGAATATGCGCTCGGAAGTCCAGTTCTCGCCTTCCAGCACGCAGACGCCCGTCACCTCCACTTCGCTGCCTATGGGGATTGCGCTTAGGTCGAGGCCCGACGCGCCGGCGTTTACGGTCGTCATTGCCGATCCCGTCTTGAGGTTGATTAGGATGGATGAGTTGGGCGTTCCGCCTTGCGACTCCATGACGAAGCCGCGATAGCGGATGGTGCGTCCATGGTAGAATCGGACAGCGTCTGGCGTCGGACGGGTGCCGTCCATTGTCAGATGTTCTGGATTCACGGATTCCGGCGGCTCGGCGTTGGCCGGCCCAAGCGCCGGCTCGGGCCGCGCGATGGCGCGCGTAAGGTTGATCCGGAAGAGGTCTGTCGCCGGATATCCCACGACCTTCACTGCTGAGCCGTTTTCTGGTGGCGGAACTCCACTGAGCATCTGGACGAGGACGATCTTGCCCTTTGGCGTTCGCAAGGCGAACCTGTTGCCGTTCCATGTCGCGAGCACGTGGCCCGTCTCCGAGCTGCGCGGCAGGTTGTCCACTTCCTGCGGCGTCAATATTGGATAGTGCTGGATCTGCGGCGCGGCGAAGATGTCCGGCGGAGGGGGCGTAATGATCGACATGTCGTCCGGCTCGATGTACGGTCCGGAATAGGTACGGTAGGAGATGGCGCGGCGGAAGAACATGCCGCGGATGCGGATGCGGGCCTCAAGGTACC